>JAGRAL010000251.1 GCA_020434605.1 Bdellovibrionales bacterium | reverse complement strand
TAAATGGTTCTGCTACAAAACCTGGTGATGTACACACAGCTAGAAATGGTAAAACCGTTGAGATCAGTAACACCGATGCTGAAGGAAGATTGGTTTTAGCGGATTTACTTTGTTATGCCTCCGAGAAAAAGCCCGCTGCAATTATTGATGCCGCTACACTTACAGGTGCAATGGTGGTAGCCCTTGGTGATCTTCACACTGGCTATTACACATCTAACGACAAACTAGCTAAAAAAGTAAATGATGCCGCCGCAAACAGCGGTGAGTTGGTTTGGAGAATGCCAGTGCTTCAAGAGCATATGGGTGATATGAGAGGCACTTATTCTGATTTAAACAACATGGGCTCACCATCGAGAAAAGCTGGTAGTGCGCAAGCAGCCGGATTTTTAAAAGAGTTTGTACCAGAAGAAATTCCTTACGCTCACTTTGATATTGCAGGCACAGCTTGGTCTGTTGGTAATCGTTTAAATTACATCAGAGGTGGAGCTAGCGGATGTATGGTTCGTACCTTTGTTGAAATTGCTAAGCAATGGAAAGCGTAGCTTAGCAATAGCTAACAACAATGTTTAAGGGGAACTTCTAAATAATTAATTAGTCCAATCCATTTTCAAGACCGCCTTTTGCAGGTGGTCTTGTGTTAAACTAAATGTCTGACCATTTTGTTCATTGTAAAATGAAATCTTGTTAACAACCCAAGTTTCGGGCCAAAAACCAATAACATTTTCTACTTTTACAGAGACTGTTTGCTCACCATTATATTCAAAACTAGTTGCTTGCGCAGGTCTTTGCATAAGTTCACCGCGAGGAATGAATACACTTATTGTTTCTGAGCTCGCATTACACTTTGTGAAAAAAACTAGCGTTGGTTTATTGCCACTTACCGCCACACCATCAGCTACAAATTCAATATTTACATATTGATACTTACTGCACATGCTAACATCAGCTGTGTCACCTAAGTTCACAATATAATTAGAGTCTTTTTTTAAAATTTCGGCTACCGAGAGAATTTTTTCTCTTTGTCTATTATCTGCCTCTTGCCAACTAAAACTACCTGAAAGGGCAGCAGGAGCACGATCGGTTTGATGAATACTTGTAAAAATGGAAATGGCACCGATAAAAAATATCAGTAAGCTAAAGAAGTAAAGCCATTTGCGTTTTATACTATTACTCATGTCTATTGTTTCGGAATGTTACAACAAAAAGTAAACTGCACTAAAGTCTGTATCCAGGAAACTCTACTCCCATAGACTTGGCTTCTAAACCTGTTGCTAAACAGCTAAGTGTAGCCACCCAACCATAGACGTTTTCTAGTGGGCATTTGCTAGGCTGCATTTTTAAATCTGTCACACACAATCTTTTAAAAATAGCTCCTGGACTATTCAGGCTATCCGTTGGTCCCTTTGCAGAGTGCGTACGCAAAAATCCACCTAACAACTGACACCCTAACATATATATCGCCGGCTCAGCTGAAGCATCCTCAGATTTAATCGTAGTGGGGATTCCCTCTTGAATGATGATTTCCTCTACGTCTCGCCCACCCTTTGCTGCCTTCATCTTTGTACGTGTTCGGTTATTCCAAGCGAGTATGTCTTTACCTGATTCTACTTTTGTAACGGCTAACCCATAGGTACCAGCGTTGTTTTTAACAAAAATAGTTGGTGTGATATCAAGGTTGCGCTTTTGATAATTCTCGCGAACTCGCGCGATCATAGCATCTACTTTTTCTGCCAGGTTCTTTTTACTCTCTTCAAGGTTCGGGTTGAAATCAGTAATAAGCTGAGTGTCTACCTGAAACATCCATGGATCTAGTTGGATAATATCTGCAAACTCTGCTGCCAACTGATTATAGTATTCAAAATGTGTGCTTTTTTTTCTTTGGTACCAGCCCAAACCACGCGGAGGGTTGATAATAGTGCTTAATCCTTTATTCCAATCCTCATAAGACACAGAGAAGTCGTTATTTGAAATAATAATATCCGGCACAAAGTCGTCATCGACAATTATCGTTCCGCCACTTCTTTTAGATTTACTAATTTTTATTTTATTGCCAAAGGCACTTTGAATTTCCATGGACTCACTCATATCTTTAGGCATAGTGACTCTTACTTCGCGCCCAGAGGCCGCAATAAAATTCATAAGTGCGTATACATTTTGCCAATAGTAAGCATTGTTTGTGTGCTCTTCTGTAATTAGCAGAACGTTTTTTATAGGTGTTTCGTAATGAGCAGTAATATAATCATTAAATATCTCGGGCGCTTGTTCTAAATCGGTTTCGCAGATGTTATTAAATCCAGCCGGATAAATATTAGCGTCTACACTTGCAACTTTATAACCCGCATCCCTGATATCAACACTTGTGTATATTGGAAAAGGTAAGCTTTTCTTTTTTTGTTCTCGCCAAGTTTTTAACGTATCAAGATGTTTAATAATAGCTTCATGAGATTGACATTGTGCCATTTGAATTCCTCATATCTAGAGTCTGTACCATGTGACTAGCACCCAGAACTATAAACGGTAAAAGCACAAAGTTCAAACCGGGTATTAAAGAAAACAAACCAATACCAAACGAAAACCCTAAAAACTCAGGTTTATATTGAGTAAAAAACTGCCATCTACGTTTTAAACCCCATTCTTTTATTTCAAACGTAATGTCGGAACAATCAAACGCTAGCACTAGCATACCTAGGGCTGCGGCAAAAAGGCTTAAAAAAGGAACAAATGATAGGGCAAAAGCAAAAAAGCCAATCACTAAAATAATTAAAGTTTTTACAATTCCTATCAATAGAAAATAGATAAAGGTTTTTACAAACTCTTTAAAGTTTCTGGATTTAGCTTCCCAATTAAATTCTTTCTTAAGTAGTTTCTCACAAAGTTTAGTGTTCATTGGTATATTTAATATGTTTGCGAGTACAAATGAATTTAAGATTACTAGTAAAAATGTGCTTACCGCTGCAAAGACCATGGATATCCAGTACAATGTCTGCTTGAAAATGCTTTCTGTCTGCGGAAAAAATTCTTTTACCCAAGCCGGTAAAATTTCAAATGAGAAGTAAAGACCGAAACTCATAAACAGTATCGAGATAAAGATGGGTATCAAAATATATTTTAGTAACGATGGATGTTTTCTAACCATTCTGAAACCAACAAAAAAGCTTTGAAAACCAAATGTTAAGCGCTTTAACATATTCATAGATTAGGATCCACTGGCGATGTTTTTTTAGGAGGTAAAGCTTCTTTCTTGCCGCGCTTCAATCCTTGTCGCTGCTGTGATTCTTCAGTCAATCCCTCGCCACTACTACGAACTAACAAAAGATCTACCACCTGAGACTTTATCTTTTGCTGAATGGGAGCGACTTTATCTTCATAGACTTTTGAATCAGACAAAAACTCATGCGACAATTTATCAAGAACATCAATAAAACTAGCGGCCATTTGCCTTTGTTGCTCTTCTTGCTCGCGTCTTTCTATAACGTCAGTTGATGTAACATATTTTTGCAAATAGGTTTTAAGACCTTCTAATTGCAAACTAAGTCTTTGCGTAGCCTTTGCAGACCAAAATGGGATGTCCATTTCAATTGTTTTTGCTAGGTAAGATTGATTAATAGCTAGGGCATCTATCGCTGCCTGAAAATCTGGGAGTGATAAGGCCGGGTTTGTTTCACTCAAGCGATATAAAATTTCGGCAAGCCACTCATTTGTTTTAGCACCTGATTGACGTAAGTATTGATTCATGTTTTTGGTAGCTATTTTGTAATACTTTTTGGCTTCGTCGGAATTTTTCTCTTTAGCATATAGCAATGCTTTTCTTGCTGGAATCTCAATGTTTCTTTGCGCATAGCTCAATATGCTTTTATCTTTTTCTAGTTCTTGTAAGGTTGCCAAGCTTTTAGCATTTTCTGACATCGCTTCATAGCATGCAGATATTCTTAATAAGGACTGTGCTCTATCCTTGTCACTACGTACACCCCAAATTGTGATCGCTGATCGGTAAGTATTTACAGCAGATTGGTATTGCCCCAGCCTTTCATAGCTTACCGCTTTATAATATAAAGCTGATGCCGTTAGCCTTGTGGTAGGATATTTTTGTAAAAATTGATCCCATGCCTTTAAAGCTTTATCAGCTTTTGATGACTCTGTTAAATCAAGAGCCTTGTGATAAGAGTCCTCAATGTCTGGAGCTAAAGGTTTTTGCGTCCCAACACAGCCGATACATAAGAATAATAAAAAAAGTCGTTTCATATGAATATAGACTGGCTTAAAGTCTTCAAAGCTTCAAGGCTAGAAATCTCAAAATCTTGCTCAGGAATGGATAAATAGGCAACATCGCCAGCAATTTCTTCAAGCATACTGCGCTGAAGTAACTTTTGCTCCTTAAATCTTTCTGCCAGATCATTGTAAACAGCTAAAAAATCCTTTGGCATCGAATCCGTATTTTCTATAAATGGAAATGCTCTATTCATCACTACTGCTCTAAGTGAATACCCCTCACGCTTTAGTAGTCGATATAGTTCTTTTGCTTCTACAGTTTTGATCGGATCAAAAGAACTCACTAAACAAAAGGCAGCCTCGGGACTACTCAGTAAGTTTTGCGCCTCTATACTACGTCTTTGAATTGTTCCTGCCAAACTTCCAACCAATGAGAAAAACTCATAGATTTCAGTTAAAAAACCTTTACCCACCAATCTTTCAAGAACTGCCGTTGCTTTTTTAGTACCTGAGTGCACAATCTTAGCTAAGAAGCCAATATCTCCATTTGTCTGAAACCATGACACAACCTTATCATCAAAGAGGTGATAAAATCTTTGAGGAGCTCTCAAAAAGTCAATCGCATGTTGTGAGGGAGGAGTATCGAGGATAATCAGATCAAAGCGATTGGATTCGTATGCCTCTAAGACAAACTCAAGCGAAGTAAACTCTTGAGAGCCTGCTAATAATGAACTTATATTTTGATATAATTTATTTGCAAAAATCTTTTCACAAAGCTCTGGGTTTTTTGCGTTCTTTTTAATGAACGAATCAAAGATTTTTTTAGGATCTAAAAGAGAAGCATAGAGCTCCCCTTTGGCTTCTAAGTTCACCTTAGTAATATCGGTGCCCAAGTCATCTAGACCTAATGCAGTCTTTAACCTTTTAGAAGGATCTATGGTAACTACCAAAACTTTTTTACCAGCCATAGCGGCTGCTACAGCAAGACTTGCTGACACAGTGGTTTTTCCCACTCCCCCAGTACCCACACTTAAAATAAGTTTATGAGAGCTAAGCAAACTAAACATCTTTGCTCTCCTTTTCTAAGTTACTAAGCCAGTTGATGGCTTCTCCATCTAAGGATCTGTAATAAATGATTTTGTGCAATCGGTCTGTTTTTTCTAAAATCTCAAAGCTAGTTTTTTGTTTTTGAACTTGTCCCTGAATATAATTGGCCGCTTTTTTAACATCATCTGTCGCTGCCGTCTCTTGCCATTGATCAATCGTTTCCGCATCTGCCTGAATGGGTAGTACTTTATTAAGCCAGACTTCGCTTTCAATCTTAAACTCAGTTTTTAACGTTTCGGTAAACTCAACTGTCTCGGTAACGGGTAATTCTTCCGGCAGACAAACTGTAATATACTTTACTAGTTCGCTATCCATCATTGTGTCGTGTATGCCTTTTGAGTGGTCACCTAGAGGACCAAATCCTATTGTCTCAAACAGACCTTTTGGAGCTCGCAACATACTTAAAGCATGACCAGTAGAATGCGCATCCATCACAACAATATCATACGGCATACTTGGACCCACATGACGAATACTACTTGTAAACTTACCTAAAAGAGCTATTTCTGGAAGACCTGGGGCTACCTGAATAATACTTTTCATCACTGCATTTTCAAAAAACAAGTTCGTCACCGTCTCTATCTTGATCACGTGGGTTACATACTCTTTTAAACAACGAAACCACTGCCAATGACTAACAAATAAGTTAGAACTTACCTCTACAGGATCAAATGCAATCGGTTTTTTAAAGAGCATGCTGTAATACGAGCTATCGCCGATTTCGACCAAGAGCACACGCTTGCCAAGATTTGCATGGTGCTTTGCTATGAGAGCAGCTGTAGTAGATTTACCTACCCCACCCTTACCAGTTATGAAAAATAAGCTCGGTTGCGACATGGTTTCGATTATTTGGTGAATACGGCTCTAGTGTCTATGAAAATCGAAAATTTGTGCATTAAACCTTGCTTTTCAGGCTCGATTCTCCTAATTTGGCGGCACAAAAATGAGGAGAAGGAATGAAGTCAAATTTAGAAAAAATTTCCGGTTTAGAACGTAAAATTTCAATCGTGGTTCCACCAGAGACCGTTAACTCAACCTTCGAGAAAGCCTATAAAGGCATCCAAAGCCAAGTAAACATCCCTGGATTTAGAAAAGGGAAAGCTCCAATGCCTGTAATTAAGCAAAAGTATAAGGGGCATGTGATCTCTGATGTGGTAAATGATTTAGTAAAAGATGCATACCTGAAAGCCCTAATTGAGCATGCAATTGACCCAGTATCATACCCACAAATTGCTTTTGATAACGTTGAAGAGGGGCAAGAGTTTTTATTTTCAGCAACTGTAGAGATTCGTCCTAATGTTGAGCTAAAAAAGATCTCTGGACTTAAAATTCAAAAAGAAAAAATGGCCGTTGGCGAAGAGCAAGTAAACGACATCTTAAAAAATTTACAAGACAGCAAAACTACTAATGTAGACTCTGCAAGACCGGTTTTAGCGTCTGGCGACATTGCTATGATCGATTTTGAGGGATTTATTGATGGAGAACCTTTGGCTGGCGGAAAAGGTGAAAACTACCCTCTTGAAATTGGTTCTAACCAATTTATTCCAGGCTTTGAAGAGCAGCTAGTTGGAATGAGTGTAGGTAGCGACAGAAAAGTAAGCGTAAAATTTCCTGATGATTACCACGCTACAGATATCGCTGGTAAACCTGTTGAGTTTAATGTGAAGTTACGTAAGATCCAAGAAAAGCAAACACCAGACTTAAACGATGAGTTTGCAAAGACTGTAGGTACATACGAAAATCTAGAGGCTCTTAAGACTAACATCCGAGAAAGCATCGAGAAGCGTGAGTCTACTAGAATCGCTGAAGATTTCCGTAAACGCATTTTACGCGCACTAGTTAACGAAAACCCTTTTGAGGTTCCTAAAACACAAGTTAGTGAACAACGTGAAACTTTACTAAAAGACATGCAATCACGCATGCAAAATCAGGGTTTAACAGAAGCCGATCTTAAAGAGTATGAAACTAAGTGGGCGACTGAGTTAGACGACGCTGCAAAATTTATGATTCAATCTGGTTATGTAGTAAACGCCTTAGCTAAATTAAAAGATGTAAAAGTAACTGAGGATGACCGCACTCAAAAATTACGTGCGTATGCCGAAGAGTCAGGAATCTCTTTGGAGCAACTAAATCAGTTTTACAAAAAAGAAGATTCTCAATCGCGCCTTGATTACCAAATCATTGAAGAAAAAGTTTTAGATATGGTAGCTCAAGACTGTAAAATTGAAGAAGTTGACAAGTCTAAGCTGAAAGACGAAGCCTAAGCCATATAATGAGCTATGAGTGTGAAGATTTCTTCACACTCGAGCTTTTTTCACTCCTCCCCTTTATTTTAAGTTATAATTAAAATA
>JAGRAL010000250.1 GCA_020434605.1 Bdellovibrionales bacterium | reverse complement strand
TATACGGATGCTGCAAGCACTATAGTTAGTAAGGTTAGTAGTGTAGATACATTTTCTCCAACGTTTACAAAATCACTATTTTCCGTACAATCAGATGAAATATCTATGGACGTCAACGTAGATGGCAAGGTGAGTGTTCTGTTTAAATCTGGTGAAAAACTTGATTTAAAGCAAACCTACATACTTGCAATGCCAGGTGGTACGCACGAGATGGCAGGGATCATACAATCTGTACAAGGTGTAAAATAAAAAAAGGCGCTTTTTAGGCGCCTTTTTTTTATTTATGAAATGTAAACGAAAAATTACCTCTTAACTTTTACGCCTACAGCACAAGGACCTTTTTTACCCTGTCCAATTTCAAATTCTACTTTGTCGCCGTCTTTTGGCTCTTCACCTTGAACTTCAGAGATGTGAAAGAAAATATCTTTTCCATCATCCGGAGTGATAAAACCAAAACCTTTGCCTGCGTTAAAAAACTTTACGGTACCTGTGCTCATGTAATAACCTCACTAAAATTATGTCTTTGTAGGCTAGCATAGAAGATCAGCGTCGGATAGGTATTTTCTTGGAGATATGCGTAAATATAGACTTCAGTTCCTGAATCTGCACAAGTCTGCTACAGTTCTGCATCTTTTTAGTACTTTTTAAGCCTTAGCAATGGGTTGACCCTAAAGATGAAGTTCGATTTAATGAACCTAATTATATGTCTACTTCGAATCATGAATCTTCTAGTAAGTCGTTAGCGATTCAATCGCTTATAGCTCTTGGAGTTGTTTTTGGCGACATTGGGACCAGTCCACTTTATGCATTTCGTGAATGTTTTAGCCCGCATTATGGTTTGGCACTCACCGAAGGGAATGTACTTGGTATCTTATCACTCATTTTATGGACTTTAACTTTAGTCATTAGCATTAAGTATATGACCTATATTTTAAGAGCTGATAACAACGGTGAGGGTGGAGTTTTATCACTGATGGCCTTGGTTTCTAAGGTTGAAGAAAACAGAAAGTGGGTTATTCTAGTTGGTTTAGTTGGAGCGGCTCTACTTTTTGGTGACGGGGTAATTACTCCCGCAATTTCTGTGTTATCGGCAGTTGAAGGTTTAAAAACCATTGCCCCTAACTTAGAGGGCGTTGTAATCCCCATAACCCTTATATTGATAAGCTTACTATTTTATTTTCAAAGATTTGGGACAGCAAAAATTGGTAGTTTTTTTGGACCGATCGTACTTTTGTGGTTTGTTACTATAGGATCTTTTGGTGCTCTAAAACTGATAGAGCATCCATATATTTTATGGGCCTTAAACCCGATATATGCGATTAAGTTTTTTATCGACAATTCAATTTCTAGTATTTTGGTTTTAGGGTCTATCTTTCTAGTAGTTACTGGGGGAGAATCGCTATATGCAGATATGGGACACTTTGGTAGAAAACCCATTGTTAGAGCTTGGTATTTTGTAGCGTTTCCTGCCCTAGTACTAAATTACTTCGGTCAAGGAGCTTTGTTGTTGTCAAACCCGGCGGCAATTGAAAATCCATTTTTTATGTTAGCTCCTGATTGGGCGTTATGGTTTTTGGTAATTTTAGCGGCTGCTACTGCAACGATTGCATCTCAAGCATTGATTTCAGGTATATTTTCTCTCTCTAAACAGGCTATGCAGCTTGGGTTTTTTCCCAGATTACAGATCGTTCATACTTCATCGGTGGTTATCGGGCAGATCTATTTGCCATTTGTAAACGCCTGTCTATTTGTGGGTGTTGTATTATTGGTCTTACAGTTTCAAACCTCTGCAGCACTTGCATCCGCTTACGGTGTAGCGGTGGCTGCGACGATGGGGCTAACTACAATTTTAGCTTTTGATGTTGCTACCAAAATATGGAAGTGGAAAATTTGGCAAGCAAGTATATTGTTCGGAATACTTTTAGTTTTAGATATATTATTTTTTGGAGCCAACGCGGTTAAATTTTTCGAGGGCGGTTGGGTAGCTCTTCTTCTTGCCTCTTTTGTATTTATCCTAATGAGAACTTGGCGTTTAGGTAGAGCACAACTACTTGAAATCTTAAAAAAGAGATCTATCTCGGTAGAGGATTTTTTAGAGCATATTAAAAAAGTACAACCTCAAAAAGTGCCAGGCTATGCTGTGTTTATGTCAGGGGATGCTTGGGGTGTGCCAGTTCCACTACTACATAACTTAAAACACAATAAAGTTTTACATGAAAAAATCTTGATTTTAACGGTTAAGACCAGAAAAGATCCATTTGTAAAATCATCTGAAAGAGTAAAAATTAGAGAGCTTGCACCTAACTTTTATAGAGTGAAAGCATATTTTGGATTTCGTGAACGTCCAAGTGTGATTACAATTCTTGAGGCTGCAAAAGCCTCGGGTCTAGACTTTCCTTTAGAGGAAATCACATTCGTCTTAGGAAGAGAGACCATAGTAGTTGATGGTGAGCACAAATTTTTCGGCAAATGGAGAAGTAAGCTATTTTCTTTTATGTCCAGAAACGCTGAACGCCCAATGCTATTCTTTAATATCCCGCCTAATAATGTGATTGAGGTGGGGACCCAGATCGAAATTTAGCGGCTTACTTATTGCTATTACTAGGTAATATGACTTTAAGTCTTATTTATGAAGGTTATCTTTGTATTTATTTTATGAGTGTCAACAGCTTGTACAGAGGACCTATGAAGGTGAATTTAAATAAAGTATTTATGATAGTCTTCTTGGCAGCCCTGCCTTTGCTTACGGCCTGCTATTCTGAGCCTGCATTGCAGCCTGTATCCGAGGTGGAGCTTGTTACTTTGTATGAGAGGCTAGAGAATTCTGATATAGAATCTCCTTGGGATAGTCTTGATATTATCAGTGGAATTTCAACCAATACAATTCGCTTTATTGATTTAAATCAATCTAAGGTTGAGCTATTACCAGTAAGTATTCAAGAGAAAGTGCAAGGCCTTAAAAGCCTAGGTGTAAGCATATCTTCTGGAGTAGTAGCTTTAAGTGAACCTCAATTGCCTGATTTAAATGGTACGAAAATACAACAAGAGGCATGGCAAGTCATCGTTGAATCCCGCATGAAAGAGATAAAGGCTAGTAACGAAGTCTACGCAGTAGAAGTGTTTTCACAGCATGATAAAATCAAGCACTATTGCCGTAATGAATGCGCTTGCATATCAAAGCACATGATTGAAGCTTTAAATGGTAAAGAGATGATTCGTTTGGTAGCCATGGGTTATGGTGGACTTGTTTTAAAAGACTCTTTTGGAAATATGAATACCTCGTATTCTTACCATGTCGCAACTGGCGTAAAGATGAAGACGGGAGACTGGGGTATTATTGACCCCATTATGTTCGGTGATGTGTCACCCCGTTCTCTTTTGGAATGGCACTCTAATCTCATACAAACTAATAAACTTAAAATTTACGTTTACGCCAATTAAGTATTTGTCAATAAATCCGCTCTATCATAGCCTACTTGGGTCCAAGGGGGGATAGAGTGAAACTTATTTTCTTATTCGTATTGAGTTTTTCATTATTAGCACAAGCTGAAGACACTGAAGTTTTAATCAGAATACCTAAGTCATTTGTAGGTAATGAGGTAAAGCATTTTATCAGCGACCATTTTTCTCATGATTATTATGCCGTTGGATATGTTTCAAAACACGATTTTAATCAATTGCCATCAAATGTACAAAGCCAAGTTCAAGTTTTAGAGCCGCTTAGTTGGGCAAAGGGTTTATATGATATCGAAAGTCTTTCGATTCGTGCAGAAGAGAAGGGCTTTGATAGCTACCATAATTATGTCGCTCTTACTGCTTTACTTCAAAAAATAGCTAGCGAAAATTCTGACATCGTTAGTTTGCAGTCTGCTGGTCAAAGTGTAAAAGGAAGAGAGCTGTGGTATGTAATCTTATCAAACACTCCTAATGATACAAACAAACCTGTTACCTCCCTAATTGCCAATATGCACGGAGATGAGACTGCAGGCAGAGAGCTAATGTTATCAATGATTGAGAAAGTAGTAGACTCATATAGAGCAGGGGATGCTAGGACTCTAAATATTGTTAATAACTCAAGAGTGCTTATTATGCCGTCGATGAATCCAGATGGTTTTGAATTAGGGAGACGCGGTAACGCAAATAATGTTGATTTAAATAGAAACTTTGATGATCCAATCAACGGTGCTTCACGCAATCCTCAGCCAGAGACATTAGCTGTTGTTGCTCTTCATAAAAAATATCATCCAAACTTAGGATTAAACTTTCATGGTGGATCAGTTTGTTTCAATTTGCCATGGGATCATAAATCAAATAATCCAATTACATTTGCAGATGATGCTTTTATCCATGATATCGCTACCGAGTACGCTAGCTTAAATTCAACGATGTATCGAAACAATGAATTTGATCATGGTGTGACTTATGGTTATGAGTGGTATCAAGTAACTGGTGGTTTGCAAGATTGGTCTATACTATATGCTGATTCAATTCATGCGACGGTTGAATTAAGCTATACCAAGTGGCCAAATGCTAGAGATTTACCAAGTATCTATAATGAAAATGAAGAGGCTGTTTTTAGAGTTTTAGAAAAGGGTTTGTTTGGTCTTCATCTAGAGATACTTACACAAAGTGGTGCGCAGGCTACTGGCTTTGAAATTAAAACTTCAGACTCAAACCGCTGGTTGAGTGATAAAGGAAGCAACTTTATTCATAGATTAACAACTGATCGCATGCAAGAAGTGCAAATCAAAGCGAATGGAAAAATCTTAAAAATAAATGTAGATCCTAGTATTTTTGATGGTCAGTACACGCAGATAAGACTTTAGTTTGGTAGTGGTCTTTTGATACCACGTAAAACTAAACAAAAGCTAGTTAGCTTTTTAACTAAGCAAGTCTAAGGGATTTTGTACTCGTTGTGACCCCATTTTTTGGCCTCAACATTGCTGTATAATCATTGTCTACATTAGTAGGCAATAAACATACAGCATTGAGAGTCAATATGAATGAACCGTATTCTGTGCTTACTAATAAAGAATTGTATCCAGAGAGCAAAAAGCCGCATGATCACCCCGATTTTTTCTCGAACTGTGGCGATTATCACAGTCTTGAAGAGGCGGAGCTAAGGGCAAAGTTACTTAGACGTAAATACCCTAAAATACGAATTGCCATTCTCGATCATAGGCTCGATCAAATTATTGAAATACGTGAAGATGTAATAGATTAGATATTAGCGGTCTAAATAATTTGTAAGACCGTACTTCTTGCCACTAGCTTTAAAGTCTTCTAGTGCAAGTTTTTGGTTGATTGGAAACAGGGTCGACAGAAGATATTTTTTTCCTTCTACAGTTACAACCACGAGGTCTTCTAGATCTTCTTTGCTAAAGTTATTCAAAAAGTCTTTTTTGCTTATTAGGCCTGGCTCCGAGCTATCGAGGTCAATGATTTTACCTCTGTACTCTAAAACCACATGATAGCGCCACTCTGGTACCATGCCGGCTGCAGCACGGTGTGTTTTAGGTGAGAAGATATGGGCTCTATCGCCATTATAAACGGGAAAATATTTGGCAAAACTTCTTTTAAATATAAGTAAAACTTTAAAGTCACTGGCTTGAAAATCGGGCTGTAGGTATTCGTTATATAAGCTTCTGACATTTTCATAGCACTGAAGGGGTTTATAAACATTAGGATCATCAAAAGCTTCTTTTAATAGATCTTCAAGGTGCGCAGTGGTCGGAAGTGGGCTGTCAAATAGGCTTTCAAAACTAGTGCATTGATTGGCTTGTGAGCCGCTAGCTAGCAACGTAAAAAATATAAAAGTGTATATAAAATAGACTCTTATCATGGGATCTAAGTATTCCTCTTTCTTTATAGTGTATGTGATTATCCATAATGCGAAATTGAGGCCAATATCCTTGTATTTTAGCTAGTTGCATACTGCGACACGAGTGTTTTTATTAGCAATTTTACCTATAGGTGTTTATGATTTTTAGTCTACTTACGGAGTGAAAATGCAAACTAAATTACCTAGTAATGTGATTGAATGCCACAATTTTATAGCAGGTGAATGGGTTAAAGGTAACCTTGCTACATTTGGTGTGACTTCGCCTTATACGAATCAACAAATTGGGCAGTGTAGTAGTCCTACAAAAGAGCAAATAGATGTAGCGATACAAAAAGCTCATGCATCTCAAAAAGCTTGGGCTAAAGTTTCTATAAAAGAGAGAACTAAGGTATTATTTAATTTTCGAAATATTTTATTGAGAGATCAAGATGAGATCACTCATTTAAAAAGCGCAGAGTGTGGTAAAACCTTTGATGAGGCAAAAGCTGGTTTAATGAAGGGGATTGAAGTTCTTGAATATGCTATATCTATTCAAAATTTAGATTTAAATGGAAAGCTAGAAGTATCCCGTGGAGTTAGTTGCGAATACCGTAGAGAGCCTCTTGGTGTTATAGCAAATATCACTCCGTTTAATTTTCCTGCCATGGTTCCTATGTGGACAATCCCGATAGCTATAGCTCTAGGAAATAGCTATGTGTGGAAGCCTTCAGAAAAAACACCACTTACATCCCTTAAAATTGCTAACGCATTAAAAGAGGCGGGCTTACCAGATGGAGTGCTTACAGTTTTACAGGGTGGGGCAACAACAGTTGAGGCCGTGATAGATCACCCAATGGTAAAGGCGATTGGTTTTGTTGGGTCTACCAAAATTGCAAAGCTTGTGTACCAAAGAGGAACTAACTTAGGGAAGAGAGTGTTGGCATTAGGCGGAGCAAAAAATCACATCATTTTACTTCCGGATGCAAATCCAGAACTAAGTGGTATTGGTATATCAGATTCATTTACTGGCTGTGCAGGGCAAAGATGTATGGCGGCCTCTGTACTTTTAGCCGTAGGGGATGTTGAGGATCACATTAAAAAAATTGTTGAAAGAGCTTCGTCACTAGAGTTTACGAAAAATATGGGTGCTATCATTACAAAAGAGCAAAAAGTATTTCTTGAAGGAGCTATTGAGCGGGCAGAAAAATCTGGGGCAAAGATTTTATTGGACGGAAGAAAACAAAAAGCTCCAAAAGGATTTGACGGTGGAAATTGGTTAGGGCCTACAGTTATTGAACATGTGAAGCCAGGATCAGAAGCAGCCACCAACGAATTATTTGGCCCAATTTTAAGTGTTATACAGTGCAAGGATCTATCTGAAGCCATTCAAATTGAAAACAGTAATGAGTATGGAAATGCGTGCAGTGTGTTTACATCCAATGGTGCTCTGGCAGAGCGAGTAGCTACGGAAGCTTCAACCGGAATGGTTGGAGTGAACGTAGGGGTGCCAGTACCTCGTGAGCCATTTTCTTTTGGTGGAGTGAATGCTTCAAAGTTTGGACACGGAGATATTACAGGAATGCATAGCTTAGATTTTTGGTCGAATATGAAAAAGATAACAGTAAAGTGGGAGCCGCAAAGTGACTCCAACTGGATGTCATAAGGTAAGAGGATAGAAATGGAATTTAATAAAAGATCAAATCATATTATTTTAGCGTCTCACTCAAATTTAAAATACAAAGAGATGTTACCTATTAGTTGGGGTGAGAAAAACCCAATGAAGCGTGGGCCAGTTGTTGCCTCTATTGCAAATTCTAAAGCAAGAAACGCGATAGGTACCCACGGCGGTAGCTATACAGTTTATAGAGCTTTATCCATTGCAAGCGGTAAGTTTTCAAAAGAACACAAACCTGATTTAGAAAACACACAAAGTCCGGTAAAGATTGGTCCTTATCCTCAATGGTTTGATCCAGCAAAAATGGTTGCGATAGATCCATGGGGACTAGATCCTGAAATTAATTTTAAGCCACTCTTTGATGAAGGATATGATATCAGGCCTAGTATTGCTGTAACGCAGGCGCATTTGCAGATTCCTGAAATTTTAGAAGCAATTCAAAAAGGCCGCCTAAAACCGGATGGTAAAATCATTAAAGAAAACGGCGATGTTAGAGTAACAAAGGTTGCTTTAGACCCTGTTTGGTTTTTACCAGGCATAGCTGAGAGATTAAAAACAGATGAAGGAAATCTTAGGCGAATTCTTTTTGAGCAAACCGGTGGGATGTTTCCAGAATTAATCACAAGACCAGACTTAAAAGTATGTCTACCACCAATTGGAAGTACAACGGCATATATATTTGGCGATGTAAAGGATCTAGCGAATCCAGATGTTGAACTTACTTGCCGAGTGCATGACGAGTGTAATGGATCAGATGTTTTTGGATCTGACATATGCACTTGTCGCCCGTATTTAATGTACGGAATTGAAGATGCTGCCAGAACGGCACAAAGAGGTGGAGTTGGTATTATTGTTTACTACCGAAAAGAAGGTAGAGCTCTGGGCGAAGTTACAAAGTTTTTAGTGTATAACGCAAGAAAAAGGCAAGAGGGCGGTGATACCGCTGCTACTTACTTTGATCGTACTGAGTGTGTGGCTGGTGTGGAAGATGCTAGATTTCAAGAGTTAATGCCAGATCCATTACACTTTTTTGGTATTAAAAAAATTCATAATCTGCATTCAATGAGTAATATGAAATATAACGCCATTGTTGGTAGTGGAATAGAAGTTGTAAACCGAATCTCTATCCCCGATGAATTGATCCCGCAAGATGCACAAGTAGAGATGGAAGCAAAAAAGGCCGCTGGCTATTTTTCTAAAGAAGCCGTTAAATCTCTAGACGATTTAAAAAAGGTAAAAGGGAGATCCATTGAAGAATGATATGCGGCTGAGTACAAAGGAAATAGATTATATTTTATCTCCTCTTGCTATTCGAGATAGAGCCAATAAAATATTTGAACTGACTAAAAAAGGTAAAACTCATTTTACGTACCATCCGGAAGCGTTTCAAAGTACTTTAGATTATGTCTTAAAAGTTATTTACAAAAACTATCCTGATTTAAATATCCCTTTTCATTCAAGGTGGGGGCATTTTAGGGTAGGTGGTGTAGACCGTGCTCAAGTCTTAAGTGATGCTTTATCCGAAGATAAAATCGAGAAAGCTAGGTCCAAATTAGACTTAGTAATTACATCTGTTTTATTAGATGATGGAGCAGGACCTACGTGGCAGTACAATGAAAAAGAATCTGGTAAAACATTTTCAAGATCCGAAGGCTTAGGGGTAGCAAGTTACTATTTGTTTTTAGCTGGAAAATTAAGTAGTGACCCTACAAAAATGCAGGCCGATAGCGAAGGTCTTAAAAATTTAAAAGCAAAAGATATAGAAACATATTTTCAGGTTAGTGCAAATAATCCTCTTGTAGGAGTTGATGGCCGAGTACAACTTTTAAATAACTTAGGGGACGCCTTAACAAATACAAAAATTTTTAAAGACGGACGTCCGGGCAATATTATTGATTATCTAATAGAATCATATGGCGGCGTAGTACCTGCGACGGCAATACTTCGTGCAGTTTTAGATGGGCTAGGACCAATATGGCCAGGCAGAATACAGGCAAACGGAATTAATCTAGGCGATGTTTGGTCTCATAAAGCTCTTGGTAGTGGGTTTGAGTCCTTAGTGCCGATTCATAAGCTGTCGCAGTGGATGACCTATTCACTGATTGAGCCAATCATTGATGCAGGAATTAAGGTAGAAGGTGTAGAAAACTTAACGGGTTTAGCTGAGTACAGAAATGGTGGTCTATTTATCGATTCTGGCCTTTTAAGTTTTAAAGACCCAAAAGAGCAGCTTGAGTCATGGGCTCCTTCTTCAGAAGTAATTATCGAGTGGAGAGCGCTTACGGTACATTTGCTAGATCAAATTGGTTTAGGAGTACAAAAAGCTCTTGATAAAGAACCTAAAGATTTTCCGCTT
>JAGRAL010000249.1 GCA_020434605.1 Bdellovibrionales bacterium | reverse complement strand
CCATGTAAGTATGAGCGCTCTTGATCGTATAGTAGCTAGTCTTCCTCGCTGGGTTTTAGTGGGCGGAATACTGGTTTTAGGTATTTTATTTTTATTGGTGTTCGACCCTCCGCACTCAGTTTGTGACTCACAACTATCGTTATTAAAATCTATACAAACACCATTTTTGTACCTAGATAGCAAAAAAAAATACATTAAAACAACTGGGTTTGAAGCTTCCTATACAAAGTGTCGAAATGGTAATTCTCTTGGAGCTTGCCAGAATTTATTCAATGGAGTCTTAAAGCTTATCAATGATGTTGAAGCCAGCAACCCAGAGTGTATTGCTGACTTAGGCCAGGTCAAAGTAATTAAGAAAGCATTTAGAGATACTCAGGATTTAATGGTTGAGCTTGCTTGGGGAAATAAACCGCCCGAATCAACCTACGATAAGTTTGGCTGGTTAGATAATAACCACATGTTTTTGTTTTGTAGGCTTACGGGCATGAGAATAAAATCTGAGGGCAAAAATACTTGGGAAAAGTGGAGAGAAAAGACCATGCTCTCATTACCTAATCCTGGTAAATTAACAAGAGCTGATATTTGGAGAAGATCCCTCTTCTCGGCTAGTTGTTCTAATTACTAATTTTTATAAGCCAACAACCTGAACACTTTGCCAATTGGCACGTACGGCCTGATTCTTTTGTTCAATGATGGCTTCTGCATTAAAATAAAAATTCTGATCTTCATTATTTATGATTTCGATATTCTTCATAGAGATTTCATTTTCTGTTTGTTTTGCGGCAATTACCTTTGAAAAATGTATTCTCCATTCACTAGGGTTTAAACCAAACTGCCAAAGATTTGCTTGTAGATTATTCAAAATACTTTTTGCTAAAACCATAACGTCTCCTTTTGTCTGTTGGATAGAGCAAGGTAAGTGCCAGGTTGAACTCTTGTTTAATTGCATCTCAGACAAAAGAACTTGTGATTTGTCCGGAAATAGGTAGATTTGTCCGTATATCAGGAAGTGTGCATGCCCCATGAAATCATAGAAAGTCTTAATAATTCTAAGGTAAAAGCTGCTGTTCAGCTAAAAGAAAGGCGCGCTCGTAAAAAATACAAGAAGACGCTTATTGAAGGTTACCGAGAATTGTACCAGGCCATTCAGCATGGATTAAGTATTGATACTATCTTTTTATGTGAGGAGCTTTTTCCCAACCAAGAGTCTCAGAAAACTTTTGATCTATTAGATGCAGATAAAATCTTTTATGTGACCAAGAAGGTCTTTGAAAAGTTATCTTTTCGAAGTACACCGGATGGTTTTATCGCGGTGGCTGACGAGATACTCTATGACCTATTAGATATACCACCCAGCCCAAACCCATTTTTACTAGTGATTGAAAAGGTAGAAAAGCCAGGTAATTTAGGGGCAATTTTACGAACGGCTGACGGAGCAGGGGCGGATGCAATTATTTTGTGTGATCCGGCCACTGATTTAAATAATCCAAACGTGATTAGAGCTAGCCTCGGAGCTGTGTTTTCTTTGCCGGTAATTACTATGACGGTTGATGAGCTGTTTTTATATTGTGAATCTAAAAAAATAAAATTAATCGCAACTAGTCCTGATGTTAAAAAAGTCTATTGGGACACGGATTTTACCAAAGGCGTAGCCTTGGTTTTGGGCTCTGAAAAAGATGGAATTAGCGAAAGATTTTTAAAAGAATCAAATGAAGTTGTAACGATCCCAATGCTAGGAAAGGTGGACTCGCTAAATGTATCAGCTGCGACAAGCCTTCTTTCTTATGAGGTCATTAGACAAAGGAGTATGCGCTCATGACGGCTTTAATTTTACAAATAGCAGCAATTCCCTCAGTCATGCTGGTATTTCAAGTGGCACCTAGGTGGCTTGCCAGTATCCTAGCTAGCGTGATTTTTATTATTGTTGCCATTGTAAGCATGGTTAGCTTTTTTAAAGGCAGAGGCTTTAAGTCTTATAACTTTTGGGCTTGGTCTTTCTTTTTGTACGCCCTTGTGATTCCCATTTTAGCGATCCGCTTGGCAGCAGGTATTTTTTACTCTAATCCAGTAGAAGAGGTCTTTCCCGTTATCGGCGTATTGCACCGAATATCCAGCCCTTACTATGTGCTGGCAGTCTTATTATCCATTTTAGAATTTGTACAAAATAAAAAAGCCGCTAAATAGCGGCTTTTTATATCTAATCGATTAGCTAGATTAATTACTATTCGAAAGAGAATGGAACTGGTGACACGTTTTGTGGGCGAGAGAAGTCATCATATGACAAAGATCCCACAGGCAATAGAGCTAAATTACGAGCCTTTTTAATGGCGTTTGTAAGGTCTCTTTGCTGACACATGCTTAGTTTGCTGATTCTTGAAGGCACGATTTTTCCGCCTTCGCCAATAAAGCGATAAAGAGTCGCTGGATCTTTATAATCAAATTTATAGTCACCGTTGTACTCTGTTCTGTACTTAGAACGGCCGCTGCTAGCATTTGCATTGCCACGTTTATTATCACTTCTATCAGATTTTTCTGCTCTATCCATTTTTACCTCAGATAATTCATCAATTTGAAAATGCATAAAATCCTATATTCCCTCAAAAATCCAGTGTTTTTTGTTTATTTTTATGTTTTTTTCATATATACCCGTAGAAATCTTGTGAATAGGCCTTTTTTCTTGCTGTTATCAGGCCTCTACACTATATGTTAAGTTCCTAATTTTTTGGAGGTTTTATGGCTCGTTGTGAGCTTACGGGCAAAGGTCCCAGTGTAAAGAATTTAGTAAGCCATTCTAATATTAAAACAAAGTCTATTGTGCATGCAAATATTCAAAAAAAGCAGCTACATAGCCAAGCTTTAAATGAGTTCGTGGATTTAAAGATCGCCACTAGCACTCTTCGTGCAATTGAAAATCGTGGTAGCTTTGATTCTTACTTATTAAACCTTCCAGAAGAAAATCTTTCTAAAAGAGCGATGACTTTCAAAACTCGCGTAAAACGCAAGTTAGCTGGAAAAACTAAAAAGAAAGCGGCAAAGGAATAGTATATGAAATTAAAAATTAAAAAAGGTGCTACTGTTGAAGTAATTGCCGGAGCAGATAAAGGCAAAAAAGGCACTGTAACTGCTCTTGATAAAAAGAATCTTAAGATTCAAGTTAGTGGTGTTAAACTTTTAACTCACTTTGATCGTAAAGATGGATTAAACAAAAAAGAAGGTTTCATTAATTATTCAAATGTTGCCTTAGTTTCAAATCCAGATAAAAAAGCCCCAGCAAAGCGTAAAGCTGCAAAGTCAGCAAAAGCGTAAGCGATAAAAAGCAGGCCTTAAGCCTGCTTTTTTTATGTCTAAAATCCAGGGACTTGTCTTTGGCATAGCTATTGATTGTTTAAATTAAAAAAACTTGCTACCCTAAGTTTGAAATGAAATTCTTATTAATTTGCATCTTGATGTTTCCACTATCTCTGTTAGCCGAAGAAAAGGCTGATGATCTAATTAGTTACGTAATTTGTAAAAACCGAGGAATTGTTAGAACCATTCGTGTAGAATGGGAGCCTACAGAAAAGGTTTGTCTAACTCTTTATACAAAAGATGGAAAAGATAAAGAAGTCGGTAAGGCGCAAAACAAAAGCTCATGCAATATGTTCTTAGATAATATTCGCACTAATTTAAAAAATGCAGGGTGGGATTGCAAAGATGTGAGTCAAAAAGCTGATTTGCATTCAGCAGCAAGCCTTCAGTAATATGCTGATTCGTTTAGTGCAAATGTGTACAACGAATTCTAAGACGAAAAATATCAACAACATTATCGATCATTTAAACTCACAAAATGTCTCTATAGGTGAGATGATTTGCTTTCCCGAAAACTCTTTATTTCTTCGAGCTACTAGAAAAGATCCAGTAGAGACATTCACGCTAAACGATCCAGAGATTGGTCTTTTAAAAGACTGGTGCGTAAATAAACAAGTCTTTATGCACTTAGGGGCCATACCACTTGCTATAGATAATAAGGTTTATAATGCCTCTGTGCGAATCTCTATGGATGGCAAAATAGAGAGTCAGTATAAAAAGATTCACTTATTTGATGTGGATGTAGAGGGGCAAGTTAGTATCAGAGAATCAGATACATACACTGCTGGCACGAAAGAATCTATATTTACGTATGATGGGTGGAAAATAGGAGAGAGTATTTGTTATGACCTAAGGTTTCCCGCTTTATACCTTTCTTATGCACAAAAAGAAGTTGATGCGATTATGGTACCCTCTTCGTTTTTGCATGTAACAGGCAAGGCGCACTGGGAAGTTTTGTTAAGAGCAAGGGCGATAGAGACTCAATCCTACATCATTGCACCGGCCCAAGGTGGGGTACATATGGGGCTTCATAGAACTTGGGGCCATTCTATGGTGGTGGACCCTTGGGGAGAAATTATTGCTGAGATAAAGACAGAGACTGATTTACCGCAATCTGTGGTAGTCGAGCTAGACAAAAGCAAAATTGAATCTGTTAGAAAGCAAATCCCTCTGCGCCTGCATCGCAAGCCCATTGTCTAAATTTGCGTGAAGCATTGTAAGTATAAACGTTTTATTCCGATAAAATATAAGAATGAAGACAATAGTTTATATTGCTATTTTATGTTTAGTTTATCCGGCGTTTGCAGAAACAAGCGCGACAGAGTCTTTTGAGCTGATCCCACCTATTGCAAAAGAAAGAGATGATGGTTTGGATAAATTACCACCGCAAACATTTACCGACAACTCGGGCGTAGAAACTTGGTTTGTGGAAGAACGTGGATTTAAAGCAGCTAATGCCGAGAACACTACTAAAGCTGACAATACAAAGAGAAGCCCAGCAGCTAAAAAAAAATCAAAGTCTTTTAAGTCAGGTCATAAAAACAAAAGGCACCCAGCTTCGAAAAAAGTAAAAGGTAAAAATCTAAAGAGAGCAAAGGTTAGAAAATGAAAGCATTACTAGTACTCTTATTATTACCAATCATAGGTTTTGCTAAAACAGATGAGCAACAAAAGCGAGATAGAAAATATCCAGGCGGATGGGATGAAATGGATATTCAGGTGCAGCCAGAGCTACCTGCAACTTATAAAACATCTCGTAAGTACTATGAGTCAAAATTACAAAATCCAAACGATAATCGTATGCCTGCGTCGCATGACGATTAGATATTTTTTAAAATCAATATGCCCTAGCTCCTAGGGCATTTTTTTATAGAATTCTCATTTAATTTTTAATAAGCTACAGACATTCGGAGGAATAATGGACCAAATCCAGCGAGAGACAATGGAAGTGGATGTGCTTATTGTAGGTGCAGGTAGTGCAGGGCTTGCATCGGCTATTCAACTTAAGAAAAATATTGATCAGCATAACTATCAGTTAATTAAGAGAAAATTACAGGCTGAAACCATTCCTAAACAAATGATTGTAGTTATCGAAAAGGCTGCCGAAGTCGGTTCTCATAGCTTTTTGGGTGCGGTTATGTATC
>JAGRAL010000248.1 GCA_020434605.1 Bdellovibrionales bacterium | reverse complement strand
TCCAAGAGAAGTCAGAAATGTGGACTAAACCATCAATTCCATCTTCTACACCAACGAATACACCGAAATCAGTGATAGACTTAACTTCACCTTCGATGATTGTTCCTGGTGGGTATGAATTCTTTAACTCATCCCAAGGATTTGGTTGAAGTTGTTTCATACCTAAGCTGATTCTGCGGTTTGCTGAATCAATCTCAAGAACAACTACTTCTACGTCATCACCTACATTGATTAATTGTGAAGGGTGTTTTACACGTTTTGTCCAGCTCATTTCACTTACGTGAATTAAACCTTCTACACCTTCAGAAATATCCATAAATGCGCCGTAGTCAGTTAAGCTAACAATTTTTCCACGTAATTTTGTACCACGAGGGTAGTGCTTCTCCACTTGTTCCCAAGGATCATCCGTTAATTGTTTTAAGCCTAAGCTTACACGCTCTTTTTCATTATCAAATTTTAAAACTTTAACTTGGATTTCATCACCAACATTTACTAACTCAGATGGATGCTTAATGCGGCCCCAGCTCATGTCAGTAATGTGTAATAATCCGTCCATACCACCTAAATCAATAAATGCACCGTAGTCAGTGATGTTCTTCACAGAACCAGTTACACTTTGACCCTCTTGCATATTCTCTAGTGTGTTAGAACGTAGGCTTTCTCTTTCTTCTTCAAGAAGAACTCGACGAGAAAGTACGATGTTTCCACGCTTTTTGTTAAACTTAATTACTTTAAATTTAAATTTCTTACCAATGAATGTATCTAGGTTACGAATTGGACGTAGATCAATTTGACTGCCAGGCAAGAATGCTTTTACGCCGATATCAACGCTTAAACCACCTTTTACTTTTGCAATCACGATACCTTCTACAACTTCTTCGCTTTCAGCTGCGCGAGAAATGTCTTCCCATGCTCTTAGCATGTCAGCTTTATCTTTAGATAGGACAACCATACCGTTGTCGTTTTCTAACTTAACGATACAAACTTCAATTTTATCCCCAACACTAACAGTGTGAGTACCATCAAAGCTTTTAAACTCAGATAGGTTTACAATACCTTCTGATTTATAGTTAATGTCTACGATTACGTTTTCTGCATCCATAGATAATACAGTTCCAGAAACTACATCACCTAAGTTAATCGCAACACTTTTTCCATTTTTAGATAATAAATCTTCAAACGAACCAACGCTTGGATCAGCGTCGAATTTGCCAGGATTGGCTTTTACATTTTGGTCTTCAGCATCTAATGCCTCTAGAACCTTTTGGCGCATAATCTGCGCTTTTGTTAAATTCTTGTCTTGTCTTTGTGTATTCAAAAAATACCTCCTAAAAGAAGAATGGTCGACAAAACCGTTCTTCTAAACTAACGGCCTCCCAACGGGGGTTTCCACATTTGAGATGGTCCTCCAGTTATAGAGAATGAGAGCGCAAAGTCAAAGGATTACTGGTCAAAAATGCCGCTAGATTTTATTAGAAAGTTATATCCCACCGGATAACCAAGTAAATTGGTAGTCCCCCCTGTGCAGGTTTTTTACAATATGGTGACAATTTAGTATTTAAAGATTTCGAACTACTTGTAAGTATATAATATTACTAGTTTTTATGGTGGCACACCAAATGCTTAAGCTATACTTAGTAACTTTTAACCAAGGAAGAAAAATGAAAAACGTATTAGCGATCAGTATCATGACAATCTTATTAGGCAGCTTTGCACATGCAGATGAAAATGAAATAGAGTGTTCGAAAGAACAAATAAGCGAAATGATCAAAATTAATAACAATTTAGTTAGACACGGGCTTTTCCTCTACCAAATGACGAGTAACCACGCACGAGTGGCTGAGGCGCCAAAGGTTTGGTCAAAACAGGAAACTATAGATAGAATTTCTAGATTTCGTGAAAAAGTAGCAAGTAAAGAGTATCCAGATTGTGCAAATAGGACAGAAAGCGAGAGCTTTGAAAGTCTCGACGCTGTTTTAGGTGAGTTAGATCGTATTCAATCTGACGCTCGCATCGAGTTACTTTTAAACAAACGTAAGATCGACTTACAGGTTGATGCTTATAGAGAAAAGTTAGAAAAAGAACTACAAGGTAATGGCACTAATGTTCAATTAGAACAAAAAACAAATCCAAAAGTAGATAGTCAAAATAACAAATCTGCATCAGAAGGTAGATCATAAAATAAAAAAAGCCCTTCGGGGCTTTTTTTATGC
>JAGRAL010000247.1 GCA_020434605.1 Bdellovibrionales bacterium | reverse complement strand
AGATGTCTTAAAAATACATTTTTATCCAGCTCGTTTTTTTTTGAAATACTAAAAAAACCAAATCGTCTTGGATCATTATATACCATGGTTTTATTGGTACTTAATTTTATCTTAACGTGATCATGTAAATGCGCCTCTTTTAACTTACGCCATGTACCCGTCATCCCTAAGTGATTGATCAACACTGTGTCGCCCAGATCAAAGAGTAGATACTTAGCACGCCTTGAAACCCCTAATATTGGTAGACCTACGATCGTTTTTAATTTTTTATTTGTAAGAGGAAAACGTAAGCGCTTAGTAGATACCCAGGTATCACTAATACTAGCCTTATCCGTTAATTTGATCAGACCTTTTTTGACTGTTTCTACCTCTGGAAGTTCTGGCATGTGTGAGGTAATAAAACTGAATTTTGATTAAATCAAGTGTTGAATACGGTGGCGGTATTTATCTTCAAGAGCTTTGTTTCGCTCTTCCCCACCTGGTGTATTGGCACTTTGGTATACTGGTGGTGTAAGTCCTGCCTCTGAAAACAATTCACAAACTCGAACCACAATCAGTTGGGCCGCAAAGATAGTTGCTAGCGTTGATAATGGTGCCACGTTAATCTCAAGATTTGGTAGTTTTACACAAGCGTCTCCAAATGGTGTGCCTGTATCTATACTCAAGTCCGCGACCTCAAATAATTTTTTATTCCCTCTGCCTGGGCTCTGTTTAGAGTGTGTTAATGATGTAAATGCAATTGTAAAGATACCATTACTTCGAGCCATCTCGCAAAGCTCACTAGTAACCGCATTGATTCCAGAATTAGAGGCTAAAAGTAGGCACTCGCCTTTTTGCATCTTGTGAGCATTATAAATCACTTTAGCAATTCCTGGAGTTCTCTCTAGAGGTCCTACACGCGACGGGCCAGAATGTGGCATTAAGTAATCTTCTAAAATAGCGTTAACAGGAACTAAACCGCCCGCACGATGAAACAATTCTTCGGCAAGAGAGTGTGAATGGCCACTGCCAAAAACATGCATCACTCCTCCCTCTTTTAGAGAGAAGAATATTTTTTGTGATGCAATATCTAAGCTGTCTTTTTGATTTAAAATTAATTTATGACAACGTTCTAGTTCGGATATGTACTGTTGTTGGGCCGGTGATAAACTCATACATATATAGTAAGCCGGTTGCAGCTAAGTGCAACCGGAACTAGACTATTTTTTTGCAGCTCTAACAAGAGCCTGTGATGGCTTATGGCGCTTGCCATAACGAGATGAGAATACTTCTAAATCGTCAGCAATTTTATTAAAGCCAACGCTTTCAGCGTACTTCATCAAACCACCTCTAAATGGTGGAAAGCCTGTACCCATAATCATCCCAAGATCAACCTGATCGTAGGTATCTACAATCTTTTCTTCTAAAGCGATCATGGCTTCGTTAACCATAGCAAAAACACCTCTATGCACTAGCTCTTCGGCGTTTGTTACTTTTTTGCTAGGGGTTGGTAATCCACAAGCTTCATAGATTTTTGGATCTACAGCTTGTTGTCTACCTCTTTCATCGTATGTATAAAAGCCTTTGCCCGACTTTACACCAAAGCGGTCCTTATTATCAGCCATTTTAGTCATGATCTTACAAGGTTCAGCTCTTTCTCCAAATGCTTGGTGAAAAATCTTAGCTACTTTTACTGCCACATCAATTCCGATTTCGTCTAAAAGTCTTAGCGGACCCATTGGCATACCAAACTTTAAGTAAGCCTTATCGATATCCTCTACAGAATACCCTTCTTCGAATAAATAAACGGCCTCGTTTAAGTACGGTAAAAGCAGGCGATTTACAATAAAGCCAGGACCATCTCTAACCACAACAGGGATTTTACCCATTCTTTTTGAAAGTTCAAAGATAGTGGCCGTTACCTCATCGGAAGTCTTTTCTCCTCTGATCACCTCTACCAAAGGCATTTTGTGAACAGGGTTAAAAAAGTGCATCCCAACAAAGTTTTCTGGGCGTGGGTGACCATTGGCCATCTCTGTCACACTTAAAGATGATGTGTTTGTAGCAATAATGCAATCTTCTCTACACTGACTTGCTGTCTCGCCAATTACTTTTTTCTTAATATTCATATCTTCAACGATTGCTTCAACCACTAGGTCTAAACGCTTAAACCCAGCATAGTCTAAACCACCACTGATCAAATCCATCTTTTTCTTAAATTCATACTTATCCATTCGGCGGCGCTCAAACTTCTTTTGCCAAATTTTTTGAGCTGCGATAAATGCTTTCGATAGAGCGTCTGGCGATAAATCTTTAACTCTTACCTCTATCCCTTTATCAGCACCTAATTGCGCAATACCACCACCCATGGTTCCAGCACCTAGTACTCCCATATGAGAAATCGTACGAGGTTTTACTCCTGGGTTATCAACACCATTTTGTTTTTTAATAGCTTCTGTCATAAAGAAAATACGAATCAAATTTTTTGATACATCCGTAATCGCAACTTCAGAAAAACCTTCGGCTTCGATCGCTAAAGCTTTGTCGCGATTTGACATGCCGTAAGTTTTATTCACAACCTCAATGGCTTTTAAAACTGCTGGGTAATGACCTTTTGTTAATTTTAAAACAGATTTTTTGGCCTGTGAAAACACGATAGGTCTACCTAAAAATGATTCTAAGAATTTATTAGCAGCCCCTTTTGCAGAAAACTGTTTGCGGCGCTTGCCTTTACTTGCAATTTCTTTTGCATACTTAATAGCTTCTTTTTCTAATAAATTACTTGGAACCACCGCATCCACTAAACCAAGCTTTGAAGCTTTACGGCTATCGACTGATTTTCCTGCTAAAATAATATCTAAAGCAGCTTGTAAACCAATGACTCTTGGTAATCTTACGCAGCCACCAAAACCTGGAATAATTCCTAATTTTGTCTCTGGAAGTCCGATCTGTGTTGATCTGTCATCAGATGCTATTCTGTAGTCACAAGCTAGTACTAACTCACAACCACCGCCCAAGCAGGCACCATTGATGGCAGCAACTACTGGCATTGGAAGATCTTCAAATTTAGATAAAATTCGCTGCCCACTTGCTGCTTTTTCTCGGGCATCATTTTTTTCTTTGATATCCACGATTTCATTTATATCAGCACCTGCGATAAAAATTTTTGATTTTCTAGAAATAATCACAACTGCTTTATACGAAGATGCTTTTAATTCATCTAAAATTTTATCCAAAGCCATCATCACTGGAGAAGAAAGTTTATTTACTTTTTCACCTGGTAAATCCCATTCTAAAACCGCAACTTCTCCTTGCGGAATAATTTTAAGCCCCGACATTTTACGCCTCTCTTTCTAAAACGATAGCGCCACCCTGGCCGCCACCTATGCAAAGGGTCGCTAAACCAAACTGAACATTTTTACGACGCATTTCTTTCATTAATGTTAAAACTAATCTTGTACCTGTAGTTCCCACTGGATGTCCTAATGCAATGGCTCCACCGTTGACGTTACAAATCTTAGGATCAATCGCACCTACTTTTGCAGATAATCCCAATTCTTTTTGCGCAAACGTGTCACTATCAAAAGCTCTTTGGCAGGCTAAAACTTGCGCTGCAAAGGCTTCATTAAGTTCAATCAAACCGATGTCTTTCATGGTAATACCCGCTCGCTTTAGTGCTAGAGGAGTTGCAAACACTGGCCCCAGTCCCATACGTTTTGGATCAAGACCTGCGTAACCGTAACCAGCGATTCTTGCTAGTGGTTTATACCCAAGACTCTCTGCCTTTTCACGAGACATCAATAAGACCATTGCAGCACCATCTGTGATAGGGCAAGAGTTACCCGCAGTGATCGTTCCATATTTTTTATCAAAAAATGGTTTTAGTTTCTGAAGTGCCTCGATTGTTTGTGTCGCTCTTGGTCCGATGTCTTCTGAGACTACTTCTTTAAATTTA
>JAGRAL010000246.1 GCA_020434605.1 Bdellovibrionales bacterium | reverse complement strand
AAGTTTTAGCATAGTTTAATAATTGATAGGTTTCTGTATCAATATCTGTTGTTTTACCATTTGAATTATTAATTTGACTAACAATGCTGTCGGGTAAGTATCTAGAATATTTTTTCTCTAATCTTTTGGCCTCTTCTACTAGTATAGCTGCGATCTTTTCAGTTTTTCCCTGCTTTTTTTCTTCAAAAAAGATTTCGCAAGGACTGGCCATAGCTTCAAATTCTACAATTCGAAAAGAGTCCCTGCTGCCAATCTTCATCTTAAAACGAATAACTAACTTGTAAAATCAAGGCATCTACATCTGGATACAGATCTAAACCTTCTTGAATCCCGATTTCATCTCGACTGCTATCACCTGTTTGTAAGTAATATTCTAAGCGCACGCTATAACTTTGATCATGCTTTAGATCTTGTCCAAATTTTACCCCTACAGTGATTGCATTCATATCCGCAAGACGGTAGTCAGCACTCGCATACGTTTCACTCTCCCCTTGGGTTAAGAAGGTGTTGTAAAAATCTGCTTTAGATTGAGTGTATAAACGAATATGAGGCTCTAAAAAACTCTTCCCTTTATTAAACAGCCACTTATAGTGAAAGTCTAAAGTGTGAGAGTTAATTCCCCAATCATCAGTCATAAATCGGTAAGAAACTTCAACAGCATCTTTACCTACAGCCTTTTTATAAGCGCCGTACAACCCATGTTTTGTTCTGCTGTCGGGTCTTTTTTCATAGATATAATCTGTAGTAGAGCCGGTGGTTGCGTTAACTATACTAAGTATCTTAAACGGATCCGTCATATAACCATCAGACTGTGAGAAACTATAATTTAATTGAAACAATGATTCTTTATCAATGATTTGCGTTGCTCCCAATATCAAATCAATGGTCTGCTTAGTATCATCACTGCCATCTTTAGGTTGAGTGGCTGACGGAATTTCCATAGAAGCTAGAGGGATTGGAATTCCTCCCTCTGGCTTAATCGTATCATGTGCAAAAGACACACCCGCAGTAAGCGTAGTATTTTTTTGATTCATATCTTTTTCAAACATGTAGTTTAAAGCTAAAGATAAATAATCATATTCACTAGATACATTTACACCGTAGGTATTTCTTGTAAGTCTATCAATCGGTCTTTGGTAAGAACTAGAAATAGCCACTCTTGTATCATGAAATGTATCATCAAGCGGCGTTTCTTCAGCAGCCGCTGTATACGTTCCGCTACCAGATGGTCTTGTAAACGTTTGTGTTACGTTACTTGGTGTAGCTCCGTTATGGGAAGCGCCGGTTAAGCTATCTATCACCAATTTAAAATTGTATGATTCATCTTCTGAGATTTTTTTCTTAACCGCAAGCACTGGCTCGATAGCAGTGACACGGTCTGGCTCACTGTAATATAAAATAGAAGAATCAAAGTACCATGACTTCTCGGCCTTCACTTCAATTGGTTTATCTTCTATTTTTACTTCTTCAGCCATAGCATGTACGCCAAGTAGTCCTATGACAGCAGTTTGCAAAGATTTTTTAAGAGATTTTCTTTTAATTACAACCACAGCCACCTCCAGCAAATCCTCTACCGCCACTTGATGCCTCTTTACTAAAATAAATATGGTCATCAAATGCAGAATCTATCGGATCGGCATTAAACTGCATATGCTTTCTAGAAAGAATTTCTCTCTCCCACGGTTTTACACCCAGAGAGCTACAACCAACAAAAATAAAACTACTTAGTAAGAAGAGACTTAATTTCTTTTTCATATTTCTCAGCCTTTACGGTATCAAAACCTAAATGTGTACTTACCTTTTTTCCGTTACGATCAAAAACTACAGAGGTCGGCATTGCTTCTACCGAATATGCTTCTGCTAATTTTCCTTCTGGATCGTATTCAACTACAAAGTTAACCTTAAACGGTTTTAAAAATGTAGCCGCGTCTTTTTTTTCAGAATCTAGATTGATAGTGACAACTACAAAACCTTTATCTTTATACTTGGTTTGCATCTTTTCCATCCAAGGAAACGATAGCTTACAAGGGGCACACCATGAGGCCCAAAAATCAAGGTATACGACCTT
>JAGRAL010000245.1 GCA_020434605.1 Bdellovibrionales bacterium | reverse complement strand
TTTGACCAACGCCACTTTCTCCAATCAAATTGATCTGATTTTAATAAGATTCCATAAAATAAAATCGAGAATAGATTTGTATTTCCTAATTCAAAAGCCGTCTGCAAGTGATAGAAGTCTTTTCGACTAATATCTAAAAAATCTTTTAATTTTGTCTGATCCAACTTGTTTTCAAAAACCAAAGACAAAATATCCGTATCTCTTAAGTATGGGATCGCCTTATAAAAAAAATCTCCCGCGATCAACTTAGTCATTTCTTCAAATACACGTTCTTGACTCACTTGATTTAACTTTGCAGCATAAGCTTTTACAGCCGCCGCTGTGGCTGGCTCTAAGTCAAACCCTAAGGCCGAGACAAATCTAAGCGCTCTTAAAAGTCTTAATTTATCCTCCTCGATTCGCTCCCTTGCATCACCAATAAATCGTATTGTCTTTTTTTTGATATCCTCTTGGCCATTGACGTAATCAATGATTTCATTTTTTTCTAAATCGTAAAAGAGGGCATTCATCGTAAAGTCTCGTCGTTTAGAATCCTCAACCTCATCGCTAAACGTTACCCCTTCTGGCCTACGCCCGTCCACATAGTCTAGGTCTTTTCGAAAGGTAGTGATTTCAAACATGCTTTTATCAAGCACTACCTGAATGGTACCAAATGCCTTTCCCACATCGTTGGTCTTGTCGAAGAGTTTTTGCATCTCTTCAGGTTTTGCATCTGTTGCAAAATCAAAATCTTTTGGTTTTCTTTGCAACAATAAATCTCGAACACAGCCACCGACTAAGTAAATCTTAAGCCCCGACTTAAGAAAGCGGGTTTTAATTTGGTCTATATGACTCCACTCGGGGTGGTTTTGTAAATCAAACACGGTTTTAGAATATTGATTATACTTCCTTCTGTCTACCTTGATATTTTTAGACTTATTCGCTAGTTTGATACCATATGAGCATAGAGAGCCTTCAACAAATACTTAAAGATAAAAACAAGGATTTTGGTCTGGTAAAACTAGAAACTCCTTTAAGTTTAAACCTTTATAAAAAGTATCTTGATCAAGGTTATCACGGTGAAATGAAGTATCTTGAAACACAGCTCGACCAAAAAGAAAAACCCCAAAAGCTTCTCTCCACAGCAAAGTCAGCCATTGTGATTCGAAGAGACTACTTGCCACATCCATACCCGACCAGTCTTCCTAACTTAAAAATGGCTGCTTATGCCAAAGGTGAGGACTATCACTTTTGGTTTAAGAAAGAAATGAATGAACTCATTGAAGTTTTAAAAGTGCATTTTCCTAAAGATGACTTTGTTTGCTTTACAGACTCTTCACCTGTAATGGAGAGAGATCTGGCTTACAGAGCTGGTCTAGGCTGGGTTGGTAAAAATTCATGTCTAATCTCGCCTCAAAAAGGAAGCTTCTTTTTTATTGGCGAAATCTATACCTCTATTGATATTGGCACACATAAAGAAGTACTTGTACCAGACCGTTGTGGTACCTGCACTCGCTGCATTGATGCTTGTCCAACCAACGCCATTAATGATGAACGCACTCTGGATGCAACAAAATGCATTTCGTATTTAACCATTGAAGCTAAAGAAGCTCCACCTCTAGAGCTTAGGGATAAATTAAACGGCTGGTATTTTGGTTGTGATATTTGCCAAAATGTCTGTCCCTGGAATCAAAAAGCTTTTGGGAAAGACTTTTTTATCGAGGCCCCAATTCATAAAGTAGAACTTGAAGAAAACCTTAGAACGATTTTATCTGCATCTAACAGGCAAATCGAAAAGATATTTGCTACAAGCGCACTTCTTAGAGCTGGGCCCACGGCTCATCGAAGAAATGCTATCTTACTTGCCGTTGAGCATCAGTTTAAAGACTTACTTGAGGTTATTATCCCTCTAGGCGAACGTTTTTCTAAACTCACTGAACTAGTAGAGTGGGCTAAAGTAAAACTTACATAAGAACTAAGTCTTGGATTCTTTAAAAAGATCTTTTACAATTTCTATGTCACACGATCGGAGTTCATATGGAATTATCCCTACAGACTTGGCCAAAGGTTGAAGACTATTTAAAAACCAAAAACACCATCATCATTCCTATCGGTTCCACTGAGCAGCATGGACCTACTGGACTTATTGGAACGGACTATATCACAGCACAAAAGATTGCCATCGAAGTAGGAGAAAAAACAAATACTATGGTAGCTCCCCCACTTTGTTTTGGGATGGCTTTTCATCATATGGATTTTCCAGGTACGATTACCCTTAAGCCATCGACTATGATGTTAGTCTTGCTTGATATGATTGAATCTTGCTACACACACGGCTTTAAAAAATTTATGTTTATCAATGGCCACGGCGGCAATATCAATCCTACGGCCACGGCTTTTTGTGAGTGGAAGACAAAAGATACCGACACAACATTGCAACTTGAAAATTGGTGGCGCCTTCCTGAGGTCCAGGCATACGAAAAAATTCATTTTGGTGATGAAAATGGTTTTCACGCAACGTGCGGTGAGGTTGCACTCACCATGCACCTAGAAAAAGAGGCGTTCAAAACCATCCCTAAAACCCAATTTAAAATTGAACGCCCTAAGTACTCCATGCCCATGGCTCCAAAAGAATTTAGAAAAACTTTTTTTGATGGCAGAATGGCTTCTAACCCCGGACTTGCTACAAGCGAACACGGTGCTAAGCTATTTGAAATTGCAGTGGATACAATCAGCAAAAAGGTAAGCGAGTTATAACATGGGTTTTGATAAAGCAGATATTTATAAGGGTAAGTACTCGGATGACCCTAGAATGGGAAACCTAGTCACTTCATCCATGGAAGACGCAGACTACGTAATCCAAGGCTACCCAGATGATGAGGGTATTGATAACAACAACGGTAGGATGGGTGCAAGCCAAGGGCCCAATGGGATTCGTCAAATTTTTTATAAAACCACCCCTCATCAAGTTCTTGAAACGCCAGGCATCTACGATGCTGGTAATTTAATTTTAGATGATAAGCTAAGTAACCGCCACGAGATTGCCAAAGCGCAGGCTAAATCCATTTTATCAAAAGACAAGGTCTTAATTGGTTTAGGCGGTGGACATGATTATGCTTACCCCGATGGTGCTAGCTTTATTGAAGATTCCGCCGCTGAAAATACAAAGCCTCTGATTATCAACTTTGATGCCCACCTGGATTTGCGACCCGTAACTGATAGAATTAATTCTGGAACTCCCTTTTATCGTTTGCTCTCAGAATACCCCAATCAATTTGATTTTATTCAAATCGGATTACAACAAGTATGCAACTCTAAAAACCATTTTGAATGGGGAAAAGAAAGAGGCATGCAGTCCGTATGGCTTGAGGACTATAAGGCCAGTGGGGAAAACTTAAGTTCTTACTTTGTGAGGCGCTTTGAAAATATATTTACTAAAAAGCCGCCTACCTATCTCAGTATCGATATCGATGTCTTTAGTTCATCCGTTGCACCTGGAGCTTCCCAATCTTGGCCCTATGGACTTATGCCAGAGGATTTCTTTCCGCTCTTTTTACTCCTTATTGAAAGATTACCTGTTAAATTATTGGGCATTTATGAGGTATCCCCACCTTTAGATGAAAATCTAAAGACCCAACGGCTGGCAGAGCAAATAATACACAGATTCATCTATCGATATTGACCAAT
>JAGRAL010000244.1 GCA_020434605.1 Bdellovibrionales bacterium | reverse complement strand
ATTTACACGTAAAGAGACTTTTGGTTGGGGGGCGTTTGAAGAGTACTTAACAGCATTATCCACAATATTTTTTAAAATAGCCTTTGATTCTAGATAGCTGGCAAAAATAAGTGCGTCTACATTTTTTTCTTCAATGGTAACTTCTGGTCCAAGCTCAGATTTAATATCATTTAAAAAATCTTTTAGCTGAAAAACTTCTTTAGCAGATACTTTTTCTGATTCGTTATAAGTTAAGATTGTTTCGATTTCGTAAAATAATTTTTTACACGCACTTAAGGACCGTGTGATAAAGTTTTTGGCCTGCTCTTCTGTAATATTAGGTCTTGATATAGTCTCTAAACTTAGTTGAATGGTCGAAAGTGGTGTTTTTAACTCATGTGTAATAGCGCTTAAAAATGATCTGCGCTCTTCTTGTAGTGTTAGCTGACTTTTGATCGAGCGATAGGCATACCAAACACCGAGCGACCAAACAAATACAAAAAATGCCCCTTCAAAAACAATCATGGTTCTATAGTTTTTGGCTTTTCCAAGTGCTTCAACGGTACCAGTAAGTTCAGCAATTAAAACCTGTTGATGTATAACAAGGTACGCCCACCATAAAACTTGTATGCTGGCTAAGATGGCTAATGCTAAAAAGGCCCACCTTGTTGACTTCACAGTTCTCCAATACACTTAGCTAAATACTTCATATCATCTTCAGTATGAGCTAAAGAGATAAAAGCAACTTCATAGACTGACGGTGATAGATAAACACCTTTTTCTAAAAGCTGGTGATAGACTTTTCTATATGTTTCAGCTGCAACAGCTGGAATATCATTTGGCCCAGTCGGAAGTTCACTTACACCAGGCACAATCCAAAAGATAGAACCAATGCGACGGTAACTAAAAGGAGTCTTTGCTGTCTTTTTTACTTTTTCTAATTCGGCATCAAGCACAGAACCTAATTTTTCTGTATGCTCGTAAAACTTATCGTCCTTCATTACTTTTAGACCAGCTATCCCAGCGGTCATAGTTACTGGGTTACCACTAAGAGTACCGGCTTGGTAGACTTTGCCAGTAGGTGCAAGACCATCTAAAAATTTCGAAAATGAGGCGATAGCTCCCATTGGCATTCCACCACCTAAGATTTTTCCGTAAGTGGCCATATCGGGTTGGATGCTATATTTTCTCATAGATCCACCCGCGTTGACTCTAAAGCCCGTAATCACTTCATCAAAAATTAATAATGATGAATTAGCATCACAAAGTTCTCTGCAACGCTCTAAATACTTTTTATCAAACTCAAAAAGTCCACTGTTGGCTAAGATAGGTTCTAAAATAATCGCTGCTATTTGATCGCCGTATTCTTTAAACGCAACCTCTAGTGCTTCAGTATTATTGTAAGGTACAACTAAAGTGTCTTGCACTAGAGCTTTAGTTACCCCGATAGATGAAGATTGCCCCTGTGTTACTAGGCCAGATCCAGCGTTTACTAGCAGTGAATCTACGTGACCGTGGTAGGCACCATCTACCTTAATGATTTTATCTTTTTTAGTTAAGCCACGTGCCAAGCGAATGGCAGTCATTACGGCCTCTGTTCCAGAGTTTACAAAACGAATCTTTTCAAAAGGTTTAATCTGTTCAAGCGCCATCTCAGCAAGTTGAACATCTAACTTTGTAGGAGTTCCGTAGTGTGTTCCAAGTGCTACCTGAGATTGAATCGCTGGAATCACCTTTGGATGTGCGTGTCCTAAAGCTAGCGCGCCCCAACTCATGCAATAATCTGTATAGGAGTTACCATCTTCATCGATAAGTTTTGCACCCTTTCCTTGTTGAAAAAAAATTGGGCTTCCGCCAACAGAAAGAAAAGCTCTCACAGGAGAGTGTACGCCACCTGGGGCTACTTTTTTAGAGCGTTCAAACAATGCTTGTGATTTTTCTAAACTCATTTTTACCTCTTCAGGTCAGTATGTAATAGTTGGGACATTTGCTCCCAGGAGCCAGAGGTAGGGTTCACTTGATGTGGTATCTGGTACGCCTCTAGTGCTTTGCTGGTTGTGGGCCCGAACGCATATACCTTTAACTCTTTTAGAGCAGAAAGGGAAAGCAATTC
>JAGRAL010000243.1 GCA_020434605.1 Bdellovibrionales bacterium | reverse complement strand
CTCCAACCTTAGATTGGAATAAATCTACTGATACCACATCCTCTAGAATCGTAGATAATTTGATGGAAGGTCTGACAGAGTACAACTTTGATGATCCTGAGTTAACTTTGCAACCAGGCCTTGCAGAAAAGTGGAGCTCATCAAAAGATGCAAAAACATGGACATTTACTTTACGTAAAAACGTAACGTGGTCTGATGGCGTACCATTAACAACGAAGCACGTATTAGACGGCTGGGTAAGACTATTAAGCCCATCGACTGCATCAGAATACGCTTACTTTTTATATAATATTAAAAACGGTGAAAAATTTAGTAAGGGTGAAGTTAAAGACGCTAGTCAATTAGGTATTAAAGCCATTGATGATCAAACTATCGAAGTTCAGTTAGAAAATACAATGAGCTTCTTTCCGTATCTATTAACTCATACTTCTACTTTTCCAGTGCGCTTAGATTTAATAGAGAAGTTTGGTGATAAGTGGACGGATGCAGCTAACTTTGTAGGCCTAGGACCATATTCATTAAAAGTTTGGGACCATGATAAAGCCTTAGTTTTAGAGAGAAACGATAAGTACTATGGTCAGCCTGCGATATTAAAAAATGTGATCTATTATATGATTTCTGAGCTTTCTACAGCTATTAACCTTTTTGATGCTGGCAAACTAGATGCATTAGACGAATTGCCAAAATCAGAGATGGCTGCTCTTACAATGCGACCTGAGCATAAAAAACATAGTTTCTTAGTCTTACAATACTACGGTTTTAACGTTGAAAAACCACCATTTAACAATATCAATTTACGTAAAGCAATTGCTCACGCTATTGATAAAAAAGAAATCGTTGAAGTAATGGGGTCACAAGATATTCCTCTTAAGTCATGGGTTCCTGCTGGAATGTTTGGTTATGAACCAGATATCGGCTTAGATTTTGATGTTGAAAAAGCGAAGGAATACTTAAAAAAAGCTGGCTACGAAGATGCAGCAAAGGTACCTCGTTTAACTTTGGCATTTAACACAAATGAAAATCATCAAAAAGTTGCTGAAAATGTTCAGGCTCAATTAAAGAGAAACTTGGGCATAAACTTAGAATTAAAAAATGAAGAGTGGAAAGTTTACTTAGCAAACTTAAAAGCAGATGCGCATCCAATGTTTAGAATGGGTTGGGTTGCAGATTATCCTGATCCTGACAACTTTTTGAACCTAATGATTTCTGGTTCTCAAAACAATCGTAGCCGTTGGAAAAACAAAGAGTATGATAGACTCATTTCTCAAGGTGCTTCTGAGTTAGATAAAGAAAAGCGTCGTAAAATCTATCAGAATGCACAAAAGATTTTAGTAGAGGATGATGTTCCTGGTATCCCACTTTTTACATCCGTTCATCACTATATGGTTGCTGAGCGAGTTGAAAACTACCCTGCAAACGTTTTAAATAACCTACCGTACAGTAAGGTTAGATTTAAAAAGTAGTATGGGACGCATTGTTGGCTATTTACTAATTTATTTAATCCTCCAAACCATAGCATTAGACCTTCTACAATTAGATGGTCTAATAGTGGATATCACTTTTCACTTGTTATGGGTTACGGCACTTGTGGGCTTTGCTCATGTCATAGTTAAACAAAAAATGTCGGTCTTTGTGTTAAAAAGGTCATTTGAGGCATTGCTGACAGTTTTTGTAATAGCGACAGTAACATTTCTACTTTTGCGCACAATACCTGGAGGACCATTTGATAGTGATAAGGCGTTACCTCCTGAAATTGTAGCCAATATCAATGCTAAGTATAATTTAGATAAACCACTTATACAGCAGTATTTAATTTATATAACGGATCTATTTCGAGGTGATCTTGGGTATTCCTATAAATATATAGGTCGAAGTGTTAGTGATATTATTGCCGAATCTTTTCCAGCTTCTTTCAAATTGGGCTTTTACTCACTAATTATAGCCTATCTGTTTGGTATACCATTAGGGCTGTATGCAGCTGCAAGACACAATACGTGGTGGGATTCGTTTTTGATGTTTATTGCAAATAGTGGCGTAGCTCTTCCAAGTTTTTTAGTAGCACCAATACTTATTATTATTTTTAGCTTCTGGTTACATTGGCTTCCACCTGCGCTCTGGGATGGCCCTATCTATTACATTATGCCGGTAATTACATTGGGGATTAGGCCTGCGGCAGTGATTGCAAGGCTAACAAGATCAAGTGTCTTAGATGTCATAAGATCAGACTTTATTCGTACTGCTAAATCAAAGGGGTTGTCCGAAAAGGTAGTTTTATATAAGCACGTACTTAGAAACTCATTGATTCCTGTGTTAACAATGTCAGGTCCTTTAATAGCAGGTCTGTTATCAGGTACTTTTGTTATTGAGATTATTTTTGCTGTTCCTGGTATGGGAAAACATTTTGTACAAAGTGTAAGTAATAGGGATTACCCGTTGATATTAGGTCTTACGCTTTTATATTCAGCCATTCTTGTAGCAGCTAATCTATTAGTTGATTTACTTTACGCAATCGTAGATCCAAGGATTAAACTATCATGAGTGAAAAACAAGGTAACAGCTTATATAAAGATGCATTTAAAAGGCTTTTTAAGAATAAAGCGGCTCTGATATCTACAATTATTATTGTTGTGACGACATTCATTGCCGTTTTTGCAGAGTGGATATCACCATTTTCATTTACTAAACAAGATGTTGGGAATATGTACCAATCCTTTGGCTATCCTCACCTGTTAGGAACGGATGGGCTGGGTAGGGACATGCTATCTAGGTTAATTCACGGTGCGCAGGTTTCTATGGCAGTAGGATTTTTTACCTCTATCGTTTCATTGGTTATGGGAATAATCTACGGTGCCATTTCTGGTTGGTTTGGTGGATGGGTAGACTCACTAATGATGAGATTTGTTGATTTGATTTATGCGATTCCTACTCTGGTGCTATTAATACTAGTGATGGTAATTTTTAATTCATTCGATGTATTCGAAGATCCAAAATATAAAGCTCTGACAGGAATATTTTTAGCACTAACGGTTGTAGGTTGGGTGGGAGTTGCAAGGCTTGTTCGAGGACAAGTTTTACAAACAAAAGAAATGTTGTACGTAGAAGCAGCGCAGTCTATTGGGGTTGGATCGTTTTCGATAATATTAAGACATATACTGCCTAATATTTTAGGTCCAATCATTGTGACTTTGACGTTTCAAATTCCTGCCAATATTTTATTTGAAAGCTTTTTAAGTTTTATTGGCTTGGGGCTGCAACCTCCTTACAGTTCATGGGGAGTTTTAGCAAATGACGGGTGGCGTGCAATACGTACCTATCCACATTTGATTATATCTCCAGGTGTTGCATTATACATAGTGATCTTGTCATTTAACTTGTTAGGTGATGGTCTTAGGGATGCTTTTGATCCGCAGCTAAAGAACCGCTAATCGATAGACTCAAATATTTTCTTGTACTTAAATACTCTTGCTACATATGCTGGGACTGAGTGTGAACCGCACAGTCCCATGCTTTTTACCGAAAAGCCATTTCTAATAAAGGAACTAGCACGATTTGGTCCGCAAAGTTGAATGATAGCAGCTAGTTGTTGTTGTTTTAATTTTGAAACTGCTCCTTTATACTTTTTTAAGACTTTCTGTGTGTAGTAATGTAACCTCGCGCTTGTTAATGAGACTGAGTCACTGACTAAAAAGCGAAATCTAAAATTGTTCTTCCAACATATTTTTAGATTTGCTCGATTATCATCTGCTCTCACTTCTCCGTTTAAAAAACAGAAGCGCTTTGCATCTTCAAAAGTATCGTATGTCATTTGATATAAACCTATAGATGATGAGGCTGGTTGAAAAATAGATAGAATATCCTGTTTAAAAGAAAACTGCCAATAAGCAGTTGCAATTGGGTTTCCAGAACTTTCAGTCTGCGCAAGAGCTGCCAAAAAGTGTGCGTCCAGTATGTCTGTCTCGTATGAGCTAAAAACATCTTTGTAAGAGTTCCAAGTTTGCGACGGAACTTTGTAAAATAGTTTTGATATGGGGTTTAATAGGTGAGCGGGTTTTCTAATAACTCCTAGTATAATATTTAACGCTAAAATACCAAGAGCTAATCCTGCGATTAGATAATACAAACTAAACTTTTTCTTTTTCTTTTTTTTGGCCATTTTTATTTAAACTGAAAAATATGTGCATCAATGCGATGTCTTATCTCTAAATCACCATCTTTTATTTCACTGATAACATCTTTTAAATCTTTTTCAAAATCTAAGAGTTTTGATCTTGATAGACTTCCACTTAAGCTGCCACTGGCTTTGAGACGACCTATCCAATTTTCCTGAGTGTATTCTAAATTTTCATCGTAAAAGAACATGGCTCTTAATTGTAAAGCCTGTTCCGCCCACTTAGGCATAGGATATATTTCTCCTGTAAAATCAAAGTTTTCCCATTTAGAATTGTACTTTAGAATTATATCTTCACTTTTTTTTGCAATAATATCTAATCTTGGTAACCAACGGATGTGCGAGGTAACAAGAAATCCACCAGGGGTAAGTAAGCGTCTTGCTTCTACCAATATTTTTGGAATATTTAAATATTTTAGACCTTGATGAATTAAGATAACATCATAGTTATGTGCTTCAAGTGGTATATCTTCAGCCGGGCAGTGCCTAAAATCAATTTTTAAATTTTGTTTGGCGGCCTGCTGTTTAGCTTCTTCAATAAAATCAGATGATTGGTCTACGGCCGTTACTTGCAATCCTCGTTTTGCAAATTCAAATGCAAGTTTGCCATTATTTGCAGTTAGCAAAAGTATGCTCTGGCCTTCAAACCCAACATCATGAGCTTTTAATTTATAAAAAAATGATTCAGGAGGAGGGGTTTTAAATTTTATCGAATGTTCAATACAGTTTTGCCAATTCATAGTTGTCCTTTTAATAAGGATATAACTAGGAATTAAAATGAACAATCAGACGTTAGCCCTTTGTCTAGACATTAAATCTAAATAATAAGACATCACCATCTTTTACGACGTATTCTTTACCTTCAGAGCGATATTTACCAGCTTCTTTAATTGCTTGCTCAGACTTGTATTCAAATAGATCCGTGCAGTGATAGGTTTCTGCGCGAATAAAACCTCTTTCAAAATCAGTATGAATGACACCTGCTGCTTGCGGAGCCTTAGTTCCTCGACGAATGGTCCAAGCTCTAACTTCTTTTTCGCCAGCAGTAAAATAGGTTTCAAGACCTAGCAGTTTATATGCTGCTTTGATTAAGCGTTGGATTCCTGCCTCGGTAATGTCTAAACTTTGTAGATATTCTATTCTCTCTTCATCACTTAATTGTGAGAGCTCTGACTCAATAGCTCCACTAATAATAATAGACTCATTTCCTTCTTCTTTTGCTCTCGCTGCAACTTTATTGCTAAATTCGTTGCCAGTCTTCATGTCGTCTTCGGCAACGTTGCAAACATATAAAACGGCCTTTGAAGTGAGTAGGTGTAACTCTTTATATAATTTCTTCTCATCCTCTGATTCCGGTACCACGACGCGGGCTGGTTTTCCTTGATCTAATGCATCTCTGATCTTTGTATAAAGAGCTAACTCAACAATAGCTTTTTTATCTCCAGACTTTGCCATCTTTTCTACTTTTTGGATACGCTTTATCATACTGTCTAGGTCAGCCAACATTAGCTCTGTATTGATTACATCCATATCTCTAAGAG
>JAGRAL010000242.1 GCA_020434605.1 Bdellovibrionales bacterium | reverse complement strand
ATTTTAGTAACGCATGATATGCCTTCGGCATTTGCTGTTTGTGATAGACTTGCTGTTTTAGAAGAAGGAAAGATTGCTGCTTGTGGAAAACTTGCAGATTTAGACACACAAAAAGGCGGAGTTATTTACCGCTTCATACATGGGGAGATCAAACAAAATGGCTACGGGCGCTGAAAAAAAAGTAGGTATGTTTGTTATTATAGGGTTTATCGCCCTAGTAGTTGTTGTTTTTGTAATAGGCGGTAATAGATCTCTATTTTCTTCTACGTACGAACTAAAAGTATATTTTAAACAAGTACAAGGGATTAGCAAAGGTAGCGTGGTACAACTAGTTGGTTTACCAATAGGAAATGTTTCTCGCATTGAATTTCAAGATGATAGTTACCAATTGGCAGTTATCATGGAAATTAACACAAAGTTTAAAGATAGAATCACTGCCGGCTCAACGGCAGGTGTTAGAACACAAGGTGCCTTAGGTGATAAGTTTATTTTTATTACTCCAGGCCCACAAGAAAATGAACCTATCGCTAACAATGGCGTTTTAGATCCTGAACAGGGAGGAGATTTATTTTCTACCTTGTCAGAAAAAGGCTCTAATATAAGTGAAATTTTTGAAATCATCACAGGGCTTAAGAATATGGTTAAAGACTTAAATGGTAATAATGAAATGAAAGATATTATAACTAACCTTAAGTCTACAACACAAGAGCTAAAAACCTTTACGAATGACCTGAATACAAACAGAAGTGGTCAAGAAATTCGCCAAACTATTAGCAAATTACATCAAATCATAGCTAAAATAGAGAATGGAAGCGGTACTTTGGGTGCCATCATCAATGACCCAACATTGTATAAGAAACTACAACAGCTTGCCGGCCCGCAAAATGTAAGCCCAATTAAAAGTGCCATTCGTGAATCTATAAAAGAAACTGAGAATTAAGTATTGAATTCCCTCAGTTTCATTAAGTAAAATGGGGCTATGAGGGGCATACAAACTACCATCATTTTAGTGCTAAATCTTCTTCCTTCCTACCTATTAAGGATGGATCAAGTGGCTATTATGTATCTACTCCCACAAACAAGCCTAGAAGTGGGCGAGCTCATCGTTGTACCTAATATTGATAAGATGAATTGGTTAATGGATAATAAAAAGTTTGAGCGAATCAACTCAAAATTATCTTTTGCAGTAGTAGGGCTTACAACCAGTGCTTACGAAACAATCAATCAAATCTCTACAGAAACTACTTACAAATGGTTACAACCATCTAGAAAATGGTATTCGCAACGACTCACTGTAAGCAGACCGCAACTAAAAGATGCCAGCCGCTTACGTTTACCTACTGCTGTTTGGAACAAGGTAAACGACAACAACCAGATCAAATTAGACAGAGAAGTCATGGCAAATGTTTTATCGTCTTATGACGATAGCGATGATTTACTAAAATGCATGAAGCATCCACTCCCCTCGCACCGAGTGTCTAAGTTTGCTTCTCCAAGATACTTACCAAATGGCCATGCTTACTATCACACAGGTGTAGATTTAAGAGCTTATAGTCCAACACCACTTGGTGCAATGGCCGACGGAAAAGTTGTATTTGCAGATCACATGGTGACACCCGGAAACTTGATTGTTCTGTCTCATGGTAAGGGATTATTTTCTAGGTACATGCATTTAAGTACAATCAATGTAAGCGTTGGCGACAAAGTAAAAGCAGGACAAATTGTTGGTCTTACAGGGCAAACCGGTCGAGTCGAAGCTCCACATTTACACTGGGAAATTATTTGGAAAGGAAATCACGCAGATCCTGAGAACTTTCTTCTACAGTGGGAACGGACTTGCGATCGGTCGTAAATATAAGTCTGTGAACCCATGTCCACCCCACAGCTACATTGATCTTATCCTTAAGTGGACCCGCCAAAAAAGACAATTCTTGTAACCATACTGAGTTTTTAACCCACACATATAAATTACCATCTCTAAAAGAAACAGGTGTAGAGTGCTTCGCGATGTCTTTTCCTACAATTTTTTCCCAATGCATCCATAATTTCCATCGTTGGAACTCGTTTCCTAATGGTGACTTGCTATTTTGAAAAATACTTTGTAGTAGTTCTGTTGAATTAGAGACATTTCTCTCATGCTTAGATCGGCGCTTAAGATTGTTTAGCCAGTAGAGTGTTTTTTTTGTCTCCATATATAAAGAGTTAACATAATGGAAGTTTCAAATACAGTACATATTGTGGGAGCAGGCCTTGCAGGAAGTGAATGTGCCCTGCAGCTAGCTGATAAAGGTTTTAGCGTATGCTTATATGAAATGCGTGGCGGCACAATGACGCCAGCCCACAAAACCAATCAATGTGCTGAATTAGTTTGCTCTAACTCCTTTGGCTCCACAATGGATTACGCTGCTCCTGGGCAACTAAAGTGGGAGGCCTCACAACTTAATTCTCACATATTGCAAGCAGCTCTTGAGGCTCAAGTTCCCTCTGGTATGGCCTTAGGCGTGGACCGCGAAGTCTTTGCCAAAACTATCCACGATAAGGTGCACTCTCACCCTAAAATTAAAGTGATCGAAAAAGTAATCGAAGATATTGAAAGCATACCTAGACCCACGATCATTGCGACCGGCCCACTCACACATACTAAACTTGCTGAGAGTATCTCTAAACATTTTGGTACAGGTGAGTTCTTATATTTTTTCGATGCAATTGCTCCTATTATTGATGCTGACAGTATTAATATGGATATCGCATTCAAAGCATCACGCTGGGGTAAAGGTGGCGACGATTATATCAATTGCCCAATGAATAAAGAACAATACTACACGTTTATTGAAGAGATACAAAACGCTAGAAAAATTGAACCAAAAGAATTTGAAAAGGATACTCCATTTTTTGATGCTTGTATGCCCATCGAAGAAATTGTCAGACGTGGTATCGACACTCCCCGCTTTGGACCTATGAGTGGCAAAGGCCTTGATGATCCAAAGACTGGTAGATGGCCCTATGCGGTCGTGCAACTTAGACAAGATAATAAGGCAGCAACTGCCTACAATATCGTAGGTTTTCAAACGAAGATGGCATATCCAGAACAAAAAAGAGTTTTTAGTATGATACCAGGATTAGAAAACGCTGAGTTTTTAAAACTAGGTAGTATTCATAGAAATTTATACATCAACTCACCAAAACTTTTAAACGAAGATTTATCTAGTAAAAAAGATCCACTTTTATTTTTTGCAGGCCAAATCACTGGTGTAGAAGGATATTTTGACTCTACTTGTATTGGACTTTTAGTGTCGCGCTTTGTTGCAGACAAAATAAAAGGACAAGAGCCAGCTTTACCACCAAGAGCCAGTGCAATGGGATCTCTACTTTACGCTATCACTAAAGAAGAAAAAGAAAACTTTCAGCCAACCAATATAAACTTTGGACTTTTTCCTCCTTTAGGAGAAGAGCACCTAAAGGGTAAAAAGAAAATACCGAAAGATAAAAAGAAAGAGCTACAAATCACCCTAGCCAAAGAAGCCTTTAGCCATTTTCTTAGTCTAACGAAGTAACATAAGTAGTTCGTGTCTAAATTCTAGCAAGCTTATAATAATTGTTAAGAATGTAGCAAATGCTGACATAAGAAATATAAATTTTTTTGTAGTTAGAAACGACTTCATTTCACAGTGGATTACTTTAAATCTCGCATCCATCTCAGAACGGATTTCTTTAAAGCCTGAGTTCATTTCAGAGCGAATCTCTTTAAAACCAGCATTCATCTCTGCACGCACAACTTTAAACTCGGCATCGTGTTTACTAAAGCCAGTGTGTATTTCTGATCTGAGTTTATCAAACTCGGTGCTTATCTCGGTTTTAGTTACTAATTCCTTCGTATGTTGACTCATGGCTTTTACCTGCGCTTCCGCCTGTTCTCGTTTAAATCCAACTTTTTCTAATGATTTTATACTTTCAATCATATCTATCGTCATCTGCGCTGCTCCGGTTTAGTAAATTTAAAAAAATATTCAACTTATGCAGAGCAAATGGACGGCCAAGATCTATAGCTTTTAATGTAAGGGCGGGAAAAGAATTGTCCGATTTACGAACACTCAAAGACAGAGCCGGATAAGAAAACCAAAAAAAAGGCGCTCCTAAGAGCGCCTTCAAGAAACTAGATTCTAATAAATTAGAAGCTAGCTGCCCATTTCCAAACGATAGCTGATGAATCGTTATCAGAGTTGTCGTTAGAAGTAGCAGTGTAGAACACACCAGTGTTAACACCTTTTTCTAGCATCCAAGTGTGACCAAGAGTCATTTCGCTCTCTGTACCGATGTTATCTGAGTAGTCAGAATCGTACATAGCGTACTTAGCAAAAACACCTCTTGCTTCAGCGTACTTCCAAGTAGCGTTAACAGCCATAGCGCTAACACCATCAACAGCAGCAGCTACACCATCATTTTCATTGTAATCCCACATAGCATATTCAAAACCAGCATCAACCATATCAGATGTGTAGAATAAAGATGCACGTAAAGCAGTTAAACCGCTAGTGTCTGAATCAGCATCATCGTTAGCTGTTGAATTGTAGTCTGTAGCATTGTCATAACCAACTAATAGAGATACTTGGTCATTGAATTTACCCATAACAGTTAAACCATAACCCATAGAATCTCTAGTTTGGCTCTCGTTACCACCATTGTTTAAGCTAAACTCAACTTGCCACATATCGTTAAGAGCGATGTTGTAGTTTAAACCATTGTAGTCATTAACATGAGCGCTGTTAGCGATACCGAAATAAGTATTTAAATCAGAAACGCTACCAGAAGTTAAATCAGCGTGGATCCAACGAGCATTGTTTGCATCCCACATTCTGCGGTAAGCATTAGCTTGAAGACCAAACATCATTGTGTGACCATCTGCTAACCAGTTTTTACCAGTAACAAATGCAGCATCAAAAGAGTTACCGCTAGTAGTATCAGCAGCATCAACTTTTAAAGTTACAGACCAAGTGTCATTAAATGCATGAGTAGCACTAACACGAGCTCTATCTAGATTAAAACCGTAACCAGTAGTTACATCGTTACCACCAGCTTCACCATTATCTAAATCATAAGTAAAGTTACCGAAGAACTCACCATTGATTGTAGTTTCAGCGGCATTAGCTGCTGATACACCTAAAGCAACACATAGGATGCTAATAAGTTTAAAGTGTTTCACAGGACCTCCTTGGCATATATCGCCAAATGTTGTTATTAAATTAAGACTTAAGATTGAGTCTTTAAATCTTATATAAACTATTACGTTCTTTTATATTGAAACGAAAGAAAGTGGATATTTCAAATAAATTCTATGCTCTAAATGAAAAATAATAAGGTTTTACGGGTTTTTGCCTATACGTTAGGCTAGCTAACGCTATTCTGCGTCTGCTAGCTTAGTTGTTAAGCCCTTTTTTTTGATTTTTTCTACAAGAGTTGTACGATTAAGCCGCAAAAGTTTGGCGGCTTGGTTACGATTCCATTCGGTTTTTTCTAATGCCTGCATAATTAGTTTATTTTCGTAGGCATCGACTGCTGCATTAAAGTCTAAACCATTATCAGGAATTTGAACTAGCGAACCTACAGACACCGAAAGCTTGGATTTGCGGTATTTTTCTGGAAGGTCTTCGATTTGTATAATGCCTTTACCTTTTAATATAGAGATTCTCTCTACTAAATTCTCAAGCTCTCTTACATTTCCAGGCCAATTATAAGTCATCAAGGCTTCCATAGCATCTGGATGAATGCCTTCTATCTGTCTATTCTTCTCTTTGTTAAAGTGAGTAATAAAATGATGAAATAAAACCGGTATATCACTCACTCGTTCACGAAGAGCTGGAATATGAAGAGGTATTACGTTTAATCT
>JAGRAL010000241.1 GCA_020434605.1 Bdellovibrionales bacterium | reverse complement strand
AAGGTCGTTATGGATCAGTTGTTAGCAGCAGGCTGGGTCCAGATAAAAGCCAACCCTTTTCATAAAAAGTCACAACTATTTGAACTAAGTGATGAGGGCAAAAAGGCTTACAAAAACATGCAGCATAGCGAACTAAAGCAAATGAAACGACTGGACTTAGACATTTCAGAAAAAAGGCTAGATGAAGCCCTAAAGACAATCATTGATTTAAATATAAAGATTGATGATTTCTTACGTAAAGAAGACTAGGTACTTACCTAGCTCCCTCACTGGCAGTACCACTGTTTGCGTTTGGACGATAGAGTGATAGGTTCGACGCCACTTTTTTAATTAAATCAGCGCTCTTTCCCTGACACTGAAAAACTTCATCTTTTGCCCCTTGATATGACATCGTCGCAAGCTTTGAATCGGTGGTAACTGAAATTCCGCGAGCGTACTTCTCATCATCACTTGAAGATTTAAATGTAATACCATCATCCCCTTCACACTCTGCACTTGCAATAGATAGGCGGATTTGCTCTAAGACATCGCTAGCCTCATCCTTTACACTATTAGGTATCTTTGCAATTACTTTGTTAGCCTTATTAATCTCTCTCTGTGAAGCATCCTCATCTTTAAGAGTACTTACTGCGGCTAGCGCTGGAGTCAAACGATTCGCAGCCAAGCATTTTACTTCCCCAGCTTTTTGAGCGATTCGCTGATTTCCGTATGGGCCTTTAGTCGTGGCAACAAACTTAGATCTAACCAGCTTGAACCTAGCTCTGTCGTTATTTTTACCCCAGTGCTTTTCAGTATCTTGCACTAAATAAATATAACCTTGCTTTGGACCACAGCTTTTAAGGCAATATATGTGACCTTTCACACTTGAGTCCGCAGGCTTAGCAGGAAAGTTGTTGGCATCACAAGGCATTTCTTTGGCTTGGATAGATATAGAAAAAACAAGGCTAAGTAGTAATACTAAAATATTTTGTGTCATAACTAAATTATATATTCTTATTATATTGGCACAAGACTAAGTAATAAAAACAAGACCCATAAGCCATCCACAAAATAAATGCAGATTGGCACTAGACCTTAAAGTGACATCCTTGAGAAATCCTCGGAATAGATTTTTAGTTTTCCCTCTTCTTTAATAAAGTAAAGGCGCTTCTGCCCTCTACTTAAAAACGCGACCTTGCCATTTTTAAATGTTGCCGAATACGTCTGGGTAAACGTGACAACATCATACTTAGGGTGCGTGTAGAATCGTACGTCCGTCGCTTTTACATCAATGACATCATACTTTTTGTTCAAAATAGATTTATAGTCTTTATACTGAGATCTATTCATTGCTTCAAAGCGAAAGTCTTCTGCATATGAATCAATATATGTATCAATATCTTTTGTAGTCCAGGCTGTAAGCCATTTATTAAAAGCGTTCTTAAGATCTACTTTAGAATCTGCCACTAAAAACTCTGGCTTTAGTTCATTATAAATTAAAATCATCGAATACGGCGGGTGAATGTATTCTGACATTTCTTTGATTTTTTCGTTGCTAGTAACAAGACAGCCATCAGAATCCTGATTTCTCTCTAAGCGAGATGGATCATCCGTAGCATGAAGCATAATTGCATAACCCGTTTTTTTATCCCTTCGGTCAATCGAATTTGGATAATCCACATAAAACGCCATATCACCTAATTTTTTTTGAATTTGAGGAGGCCCATACTTAGCCGTAAAACGATAAATACCCTCAGGAGTTTTTTGGTCACCCTCTAGTATTTTATCTCCAGAGTTTTTACCTAAAGTAATCGGATAGGTTTTGAATATAACCAAAGAGTCATTTTTGTATTCGGCCATATGAATTTGAAATTTGCTTTTATCAACTACAACGACAGGTTCATCACTAGCATGGCTAATTAAGGTAGAAAAACTAAGTACGATGAAAGCTGAAATAAAGTATTTCATAGATTACTTAAATTATCTCTTTAAATAATACTATAAATCAACCCAATTAGTTAAAATACTTCTTAAAAATACTTATGAGTTTGTGTATTTCAGTTTCAGTATTAAAAGCATGAGGAGAAAAACGCATTCCTCCTCCTCGTAAAGCAAAGTTAATGTTTTGCTCCTTAAGATCATTGACCAGGACATTAAAAATCTTTTCATCAGGGATTTTTAAATTCACCATAGGAGAAAGATGCTCGCCTTTAAAAGGGCTATTGATTTTAATACTTAGTTTTTTTGACTCAGAGATCAAGAGTCTAGCTAACCGTAGCGCCTCAGTTTCAATGACTTCAATGCCCACTTCAGAAAAAAGCTTACAAGAAGCCCCTAGAGCTGTGATCTCTAATACTTGTTTAGAGCTGGGCTCAAATTTACTAGCATCTACTTTAGGTTTGCACTCTAAATCTGTTGCATCATCACAAGTGCCAAACGTGCCTGAACCGTAAGAGTGAGGCTTCATTTTAGAGGTCAAATCTGGGCGAATCGCTAAGTAGCCAACACCAACAGGGCTTGCTAACCATTTATGACTTCCACCAGCCACAGCATCAATACCTTGTGACCAGACTTTAAGAGGGTGAACTCCTAGTTCTTGAATAATATCTGCAAATGTAATCACTCCCAACTTTTTACAATGAGCAATAACGGCAGCAGCATCCATTCTAGCACCAGAAGAAAACTGTACAGAGCTAAAGGCTGCTATTTTTGTTTTTGAAGTAATAGCCTCTATGTACTTTTCAGTAGGTGTTGATAGATCTACATCTGAGGAAACAAGCTTTAGCTTAGCTCCTACAAGATCACAAGCTTGCTTAAATGGATATAAGTTACTGACATATTCCTGGTCCCACATTACGACTTCATCGTTAGCTCTAAGACCAATCTGAAAGGCAAATTGGCTAATCGCACTTGCCGTGTTTGTAAACCATGCGATTTCTTCGGCTCTGCAGCCGATCAATTTTGCTAAATTAGATTTTGAATCCAAGAGATCAAGTTTATAGTCTGCATCCGTATAATAACCTTCTTGGTAAAATCTCTCTGTCCAATAAATCACTTTATCTCTAGCAACTTTAGTAATTGGCGAAAGACCGGCATTATTTAAATGTATCAAACCTTCTTTTTTTGCAAACTGTTCTTTAAAAATGCCTAATGAACTCATATTGTATCCATTGATTTAAGTGTGTCAGATATGAATTGCAATAAATCTTTCACCTGTTGATAATGCGCTCTAAAGCCCAGTAGACAAACCCGTATTACAAAAGCATTGTTAATTGTACAGCCAGTTAAAAAGAACTTCTCGGTTGCATTTATCTTCTCTAGCAAGGTTTTAGTTTTTTTAGAATCTGAAAGCATAAAGTTCGTGATCGTTAAGTCTGGCTCTTTTAAAACTTGAACCATTGGTAGTTTACGTAACTCGCTCACAAAATATTTTGTTAACTCTATTTTTTCCTCTAAATTTAATTGAAAAGGACCAATACCCAAAGTTTTTATGGGGAGCCATAATCTCAAACCTCTAAAATCTCTTGAAAGCTCGGGACTGATATCTGCAAAGTCTACTCGTGCTTGCCCTGAGTCTAAAGGTGACGGCGGCATGTACGTAGATTCTCCTGCGTATTTATAGATTAGCTTTCTTTTATCTTTAACTAATAAACTTCCCGTACCATACGGAAGTGAAAGAGATTTATGTGGATCAAGAGCAACAGAATCTGCATTTTCAATCCCTTGCATTTGCTTTTTGCCCATTTCAGTTAGCATAAAAAATCCACCGTAGGCTGCATCCACATGTAGCCATAAGTTAAATTTCTTAGCTATATCAGAAATTTCGCAGATAGGATCGACTGTTCCTGTATTCGTGCTCCCCGCGGTTGCGATAATGCAGATTGGCTGCAAATTATTTTTTAAATCTTCCTCGATAGCAGTTTTTAAGTGGTTTAGGTCTAATTTGTGATTTTTTTCAGTTTTAATAACAACTAAACTTTCTTTAGGAAAGCCTAAGACGCTTAATGATTTTCCAACAGAATGGTGCACCTCTTGAGAAGAGTAAAATCTAGCTTGTGATAGGTCATATCCTTTCATTAAACTTGTTCTTGCTAAACTTAATGCAGAAAGGTTAGCAAGGCTTCCGCCTGTTGTTAAAAAGCCACCGGCTTCTTCAACAGAATAGCCAACCATATTTTGCATCCACTTTAAAACTTCTAATTCAAGTGCAACTAAACCTGGGGCTAAACTAAAGTGAGCAGTATATTGGTTGAATGTTTGCGATAATGCTTGCGCCATATTGCTAATCGCATTTCCAGCACCCGACACATAGGCCATATATCCTGAGTGACCAGGGAGTTGTCCTGTTGGGACTAAATCATCTACCACCAATTTAAGTAACTTTGAAAAATCATCTGGTCTATCAGGAAAATTTTTTGTCCCTTGATAGGCTATCCTAAACCCTTGTTTGATATCATTTGTTTTAGGATCTAGTGCTGTACCCTTAGGGCTACTTAAATTTCTGGTGTTTTCAAATGCTATGATCTTCTTGGATGTTTCAGACCAAAGCTGCTCTAAATCAGAGGATGAAAGCTCTAGAGGTTGGGATACAGATTTCCACCAACCATCTTTTTGTATCTGATCTAATACAGATGTTCTAGTTTGATGAACATATGTAGTTTTATGTAATAGCCTTCTTGCACCGTTATCTTCACTGCCGTCAAGACTTGCAGCTAATCTAAACCCTGCATGCTGAAAAAAATGCGGCCTAAAATGGAACCTTGCCCACTTACTTGCTTCATGACCGCAACTAATAAAACTACCACCTAAAATCATTTGATGTTTACCATCAAAACACGGTACAGAAAAATCATCATATAGTTTATGAGCTTTAAAGTTATCTAGTGGGTTGAATTGATCCAAGGTCCACTGCCATACATTACCAAATACATCTCTGATACCCTTATGGTTGGGCGAAGACTCTTGCACAGGTCTTGGAGAAGAGTGTGTAAAGTTAAAGTTATATTTTAAAGATAAGCTCGCTTTTTCTGCATACGACTTTTCTTGTAGTACTAAATCTACCTCTTGTTCGTCTCGCATCAAATGATGCTCACCCTCAGTAGGGAGTCTATATGTACATTTTGACAAATCCGCTTTTGATTTCCACTTAGCAAATGCTTCTGCTTCATGAAAGTTTACTTCTACGGGCCAATCCCACGGCATATCAATAAGATTAAAAATAGTACGCAGCTTATACTCATGCAGGCCTTCAGGTCCGTGCGCAACCCAAAAAGTCGGGCGTTTTGTATTTCTAAATTTGCGCCACAGCACACCCTCTTCACTCCAAAATGTATCATCCGTGTATGCGTTAGTTTTTACAAATTCGTAGTACTCACCGTTTGTAATTAAATTTTGAGTAACCTTAAAGTCTTTTACATGTAAAGATCTTGTACCGTATTCGTTGTCCCAGCCAAACGACGAAGCTTCTTTTGGCTTGCCATATTTTACGTCTTTACCTTTAATTTCAATCCACTCGTTACCAACGACTTTATTACTTACACTCCCCTGTAGTAGTGACGAGTGCTCTTTTGGCCAAAACGTAGGTTCTTCTACAAGCTCAATAGGAAGCTCACGAATCAATACGCTTGAAGTTTCAAAGTGAATCTTTTCATGTTCCAGCGACATAAAGAGTGCCCACCAAGGTGAGTCGATAGTAAAATTTGAAGTATCATCAAGATCAGGATGTGTTTTAAGTAGATGTAATACAAGGTCATAGATTTTTTGACGGTAGTCTTTTACCTCAGATACACTAGGCCACTCCATGTCGTTTTTAGACATATCATCCCAGCTCATTTCATCCACGCCCGTTTCTAGTACTTTTTCTAAATATAAATCAACGGGAGTATCAGCCAAACCTGCCAACCTTAATTTATTTAAAAATAAAACAGCCGTATGCCCATAATAAAAAATAAGCGGGTGGCGTAAATGATGATACGGCGGTCGCATGTACGCTTGCTCTGTCTTAAGAGATGCAAACAGAAGCTCTGTTAATGTCCATGCATTATTAAAATAATCGATAATATCTTGGCGGCTACAGATTTGCAGATTAAGTAGAGGCAAAGCTTTTAAAGACTGACCTACAATATCAAAACCAGGACAATTTTTGGGAGCAAGACCTGTCCACCACTTTTCTCCAAAATGAGCCTGCAATTCATTTTTTTGCGAACGGTCAAGTTG
>JAGRAL010000240.1 GCA_020434605.1 Bdellovibrionales bacterium | reverse complement strand
TTTTTATAGCTTTTATCGCAACAGTTTCGTTTGCTGGTGTTTCATATGCTGAAGACCAAGTAGGCCCACTTACAAAAGTAAGTGCAAATTCTGCAAGCGTAAGCATTCAAACAGAAGATGCTGAGAGCACTCAGGCGGCCTATTACGTAAATGGCGCTGAAATTAATGCTATGATCGATATGATGCTAAGCGACCCTACATCTGAGTTATCAAAGTTAAAAACAAAAATATTAACTGAAAACTGTGATGATTTAGAAGACCTTGATGTTTGCGGAGAATTTATTGTAAGCAAGGACCGTACTATGACTTCTTTTGGTCGTGGCGGATGGATGGATGCTGGTGCAACATATTCAGTGTTCGTAGGTTTTTTAGCTAGCGGTACTGGACATTTTTTAGAACTTAGCCACATTGTAATGATCAATGAGTCAGCTGAGGCTGATCTTAAAGACGATGGTTTTACATACGCTGGTACAGTCACTAAAAAGATTGCTTTACAAAGAATTGTAGAAGTACCTAGTAATTAAATCTAACATCAGCTATCAATTAACGACCTAGTTGATAGCTGAAAGTTTTTGAAGCGTTTCTTTAACTACCTCATGGTAATTATCTTTTTCAGATACAATGCGAGTTGCAAATTTACTTGAAGGTTCAACAAACTCATCATGCATTGGCTTAACCTGTTTAATAAACTGATTTCTAACACCTTCTGGCTCTCGCCCTCTTTCTTCTACGTCTCGTCTTAGTCTTCTCTCGAAACGTAAATGTTCTTCTGTATTAAAGTAAATAAGCTCATCAAACTGCTCTCTAACTTCTTTCCAATGAAAAATAAGAATACCATCCACAATAACAATTGGAGTTGGCTCTATTGTAATTGTCTTATCTGTACGAGTATGAGTTTTAAAATCGTAAGTAGGGATAGCTACAGATTTTCCTTTTTTTAACTCAAAAAGAAGATTGGCTAGCAAAAGATGATCAATACTCGATGGGTGATCAAAATTAACAGAACCACCGTCGTAGTCAAAATTTTTTGACTGATCGATATAAAAGTTATCTTGTAAAATCACACTACATTTATCTTTTAAGTGCGTCTTTATATCATTTGCAAAGTAGGTCTTTCCAGATCCACTACCGCCAGCAACACCAAGAATATAAGGTTTAACGGGTTTGGTAGAGTCTGTCACCCGCGTCTCCTAAGCCAGGAACTAAATAGCCTGCCTCATTAATTTCTTTTTCAATACTCACTGTATAAATCTCAACATCCGGATGAAAAAAGTGAATACGCTTTTGCGCAAACTCACTTAAGAGTATACAGACAATTTTAATTTGCTTTACTTCATAACTTTTTAAACGATCGATAGCAGCGATGGCTGTATCTGCTGTTGATACCAAAGGATCACAAAGCAAAGCCATTTTACCTTTAATATCTGCAGGCATTTTAAAGTAATACTCGACAGTATTGTGAACAAACTTATCTCTATATATTCCAATGAATCCGGTCGCAGCAATTGGCAATATATCAAGAATTGCATCTAACATCCCATTACCAGCACGCATAATTGAAACAACAACTGGAGGATTTTGAATTCTCTCAACACTAGTACTTGCTATTGGTGTGTCGATAGGAACAACCATCATATCCTTCCAATCACGGAGTACTTCATAAGCCAAAAGCCCACTCATTTCATGAATAAGTCCTCTAAACTCAACAGACTTTGTGTTTTTATCTCTTAGATATCCAAGCTTATGCTTCAAAAGTGGGTGATTGATGACTTTAACTTTATCTTCCATATAATCCTCTTTTAAAAAACTGTACCATCG
>JAGRAL010000239.1 GCA_020434605.1 Bdellovibrionales bacterium | reverse complement strand
GATGCCAGGAACAATGGATGGATTAGATGTTCTTAAGGCTACTATGGACCTTAACTTTAAGGGTGACTTTATCGTTATGTCTGGCCACGGCACAATTGAAACAGCAGTAAAAGCTACAAAATTAGGTGCGTGGGACTTTGTTGAAAAGCCATTGTCCATTGATAAAATCAATATCTTGTTAACAAACTTACTTGCCTTTCAAACAGAGAAACAACAAAAGCTAAGCATTTTAAATAAACTTCGCCAGAGTTTTTCATTGATTGGGCCATCACCTGCGACGATTCGACTAAAAGAGACAATTTCAAAAATTTGTAATAAGCCAGGTCCTATTTTATTAAGGGGCGAGATGGGGGCAGGTAAACACTTGGCCTCACAACATATTCACTATTTTAGTAATCGAGCATTTTACCCTTTTGTCGATGTTAATTGTGCTGCCAACTCTAGTGAGTTAGTAAACGCAGACTTATTTGGTTATAAAGCTGGCTTTTTCACTGGTACAACAGGGGATAAAATAGGTAAGCTAGAAGTTTGTAATGAGGGCACGATTTTATTAAAAGAGATCGAATCTTTAGATCTTGAGGTACAAGATAAAATTGCTGCTTTTTTAAAAGATCAGGTGATTAAACCACTGGGCGGAGGTAAAGAATCTTCTAGCCAAGTTAGACTACTGTTCTCTACAACGGCAGACCTTTCAGAATTAGTTGAAAAAAATAGTTTTTCAAAGGCTCTATTTGAAGAGTTACGCTCTAACGAACTTATTATTCCACCTCTTAGAGAAAGACAGGATGATATTAGAGAGCTAGTTGATCACTTTAGCAGACTGCTTGAAAAAGAAGGCGCCTATAGCCCTAAAAAGTTTAGTGATGATGCATTTAACAAAATGCAAGAGCATAGTTGGCCAGGAAATGTAAGAGAATTAAAAAACTTTGTTGAAAGAGTTTTTATATTAATCCATGCAGAAGAAATTTCTGCTAAAGAAATACAATTGGCTGGTATCACAAATAGCTTTGACGAAGCAGACAGAATGTTTGATTACAATGCCACACTTAGAGAAGCTAGATCTCAGTTTGAAAAAGATTTTATTTTAAAGAAATTAGACGAAAACGATGGAAACATCTCAAAAACGGCCGAGCTAATTGGTGTGGAAAGGTCACATCTACATAGAAAAATCAAAAGTTACGGCATCGACGCGTAGGTAGTATTATGAAATGGTCTAAGTTGTTTTTATTCACTCAAAAAGATGCACCAGCAGATGCTGAAGTTCCAAGTCATAAATTGATGATGAGAGCTGGTATGCTTAAAAAAGTTGGGCCTGGCATATTTACGTATCAATATTTATGTCTTCGAGCGCTAAGAAAATTTGAGAACATTGTGCGTGAAGAATTAGATGCACTCGGTAGCCAAGAAGTCCTAATGCCAATGGTCCACCCAAAAGCACTTTGGGAAGAGACGGGACGTTGGGAGCAAATGGGTGACCAGCTTTTAAAATTTAAAAACCGTAATGATCAGTGGTATTGTCTAGCTGGAACTCATGAAGAGGCAGTGACGGACCTAATCCGTAATGATGTTAAGTCGTATAAGCACTTACCTCACATTATTTATCAGATTCAAACAAAGTATCGTGATGAAATCAGACCTCGCTTTGGTCTTATGCGTGGCCGTGAGTTTATCATGAAAGATGCCTATTCGTTTGATGTCGACTCAAAAAGTGCATTGGTAGCCTACGATAAAATGTATGCCGCGTACAAAAATATCTTCTCGCGCTTAAAAGTAGATTTTAGGGTGGTCGAGGCCGACGCCGGAAACATTGGGGGGAGTCAGACCCATGAGTTTCAACTGCTTGCTGAGGCAGGGGAAGATCATTTAATGGTTTGTGATTCTTGTGAGTTTGCAGCTAACGTTGAAGTGGCACCTATTTTAACATCTGCTATTGAATCTTACTCTGGTGGAGAAGGAAAAAAAGAAGCATTTGCTACCCCTAAGGTTAAAACTATTGCAAAGTTGTCTGAGCTTCTAAAAGTAGAGCAAAAATTTTTAGTAAAAACTCTTTTATATAAAACCGAATCAGGAAACAATGTTGTAATTCTAGTTCGTGGAAACGACGAATTGAATGACATAAAATTAAAAAATATCTTAAAAGAAACTAATCCTCCGACCATGTTATCAGTGGATGAAGTAAAAGCTTTAACAGGTGCTTATCCAGGTAGTTGTGGCCCAATCGGTCTTAGCTGCAAAGTTTATGTAGATCAGTCTTTAAAAGAATATAAAAACCTTGTGGTTGGTGCCAATAAAGATGACGAACACATTAAAAATG
>JAGRAL010000238.1 GCA_020434605.1 Bdellovibrionales bacterium | reverse complement strand
ACCGTTGAGAATTGTATTATTACTAGATTTAAAGCGTGGAGGTTCCCAGAGCCACCACTTAACCAAAGTTATGAAGTGAATTTTCCATTTGTATTTACAGCTAAATAAGGGAGGAACAGCGTGGATCCAACAGTAGACGCCACAATGGCGACAACAACACAGGTACTAGCAGAGCAACATTGGCTGCTTAAAGCATTCCAAGATGGCGGAAGTTCAATGATATTGATCGCCATATGCGGTGTTTTAACAGTGCTACTAATTATTGAGCGATTTTTTGCTCTACGTAGATTAGTAGTAGATAAAGAAGACTTTAATAACAAAATTTTTAGCATGATCTTACGTGGTGACTTAAGACAAGCTATCGCATTTTGTGATAATATTCGTGCACCTCTAACTAACGTTGTTAAATCAGGTTTAGAGCAAGTTCTAAATAAACGACCTGATGAAGAGGTTCAAGTGGCAATGGATTCTGCAGTGTTAAGAGAATCACCTAAGATAGAGGGTTGGGCACCGTTTTTAGCTGTTATGGCAAACGTGGCAACTTTAATTGGATTACTTGGTACTATCATTGGTCTAATCATTGCTTTCGGTGAGATTGGTAATGCTGATCCTGCTAAAAAAGCTGAGATGTTGTCACTAGGTATTGCGCATGCGCTAAATAATACTGCTGCAGGTATTGCTGTTGCTGTACCATCGCTAGTATTCTTTGGATTCTTTCAGTTAAGAATCAGTCGTGCAATTAACGATATGCAAGAAACATCAATGACTTTACTTAATCTTGTGGTTGCTAACCGCGATAAAATGAAAGGTTGATAGTATGGCTCATGTAGATGATGGTGGTGGCTCGGGCCGCAATGTTTCAGTAGATGTAAATATTATTCCATTCATCGATTTGATGAGTGTGATCATCATTTTTCTATTAATTACAGCCGTATGGACACAAGTTTCTATGATTCAGCTGGGCAGTTCTGTTTACGGAAAAGCGCAGGATCAGTCTCAACCTCCTCCCAAAGAGATTGATCCACCGATTCCTGTAGAAGTTTATGTGACTGCTAATAGCTATATAATCACTCTTGATAAAAAGAAGTATACGATTAGTAAAGTAGAAGAGGGATATGATAAAAAATCTTTGTTTGAGCAGCTTAAAATGTTTAAACAAAAATTTAACGATAAAAAAGATGCAATCGTTACGGTAGCAGATGACGTGATATACAATGATATGGTTGAGGCAATGGATGTTATGATGCAAGCTGGATTCCCTGAAATCACAGTTTCAACTGGGGGTTGATATGCCAATTTACGTACCTGGTAAAAGAGATAAACACAATCGACCCGCTAGCAGAAGTAAGAGAACTCTTGTGGCAGCGCTTTCGTTGACCGCAATGGTTGACATGTTTACCGTTCTTGTTGTGTTTTTGCTTCAGAATTATAAAACTACGGGTGAGATCATTATTTTAAATAAAGATATTGAGCTACCTAAAGCCTCTGAAACAAAAGAGTTAAAGCCTTCAAATATAGTTTTGATATCTAACAAAGCTATTTTAATTGATAAGTTAGTTGTTGCTGATTTCACTGAGGTGAAAGAGCAAAAATCTTGGATGATTAATAATTTATATACCACGATGCAAGCTCTATTTCAGGAGCGTGAGAGAAGCGCAAAGGCAAACTTACAAAATACGGTTAACCAGGTTGTATCAAACATAAGAAACAACCCTAATTACGAGCCTGAAGATGTAAGAAAGATTACACTACAAGCAGATAAAAACATCGACTTCTTAACAATTAAAAAAGTGATGTACACTCTAACTGAGGCAGGTGCTTCAGAAATCAACTTTGCTGTAATTCAAAATGAAGAAAAAATAGAAGGCGCAGAAACTTTGACTAACTAAGCAATACTGCGCAGACCTTGTATAGTGGAGCCTTCGAATTGTTTCACATAATCAGCAATTGTAGATTTATGCTCTGAACTAATGTTAATAAACTCAATACCAGTGTAGTTGCTAGAAGTATGTCTTACTACCGCAGTGGCATGTATTCCGATAACCATTAGTGGGCTACGCAGGCTAATTTGCAGTTGATCTCCAACGCTAAGCGAGTGTGCCCCAACTATACCAAGACCGCCAGCCGAGATTGTAGCAGCCTTATAGCTGATGTGTTGCCCCTTTTTCTCAATGCTAACGTCACCCAAAATCGGAGCTCTTGGAAATTTACGGCGCGTTATACCTAGCTCTTGAGAGATGTCAGAGTATTCGTACACGGTAGCCCAATTTTCTTGCCCTTTTTTCCATACTCTAATTTTTGATAAATTAGTGAGAGAGCAAAGTAGCTCAATCAGTTGTGACTTAGCGATTGGTCCATATGTCTGACCTTGCTTTTCTGCATACCATATAGGCTCTTCTTGTTGATGTACGTTTTTTTCGAACGTGTCCGCTTGTTTTTGCCACTCGCCTAAACTGATCCAATCTCGCTGTCCCTTCCACCATACTTTTGACTGTAGGTTCCTCTTGCCATTTGTTAAGTCAGCAAGAATATCACTTGTCGTATAAGGGCCACTTATAAAGTTTGCGTCACAAATAAACCATATCTTTTCCATGTATTCATTTTCGGTAAATTGGGTTAAAATCTTAACTAGACAAAAGGTAGGCCCTTTAAAATAAAACCTATTTAAAATTGGGTTAAAAAATATAATAGAGAATAAATGAGTGTTTTACAAAAATTTCTAGTTCTGTTTGGCTTCTTTTTCTTGCTGATTCAGCTGCTATTTTTAGTGCCTGAGCAGGTGGACGTACATGATCTATCGCAAGATGGGATGTCAAATTCCGAGTCTTCACCAGAGCAAATTATGTC
>JAGRAL010000237.1 GCA_020434605.1 Bdellovibrionales bacterium | reverse complement strand
TAGCAAAACATGCGTCCTACGTTGTTGCTCACAATGGAAACGAATTTGACAAAAAGTTTATGGAAGAGACTTGGAACTTAGCTCCTGAAACTCGATTTGATCTTGATTGGATTGATACACTAACAGATTTATCGTATCCGGCGTCTATCACAAGCCGTAAGTTAAATCATTTAGCAGCTGACCATGGGTTCTTAAACCCATTTGCTCATAGAGCTATTTTTGATGTCCTGACCATGCTTGAAATTCTGTCTAAGTACGAAATCAAAGATGTGGTGGCGATGGCCGCTTCACCTACTTGTCGTATTTATGCCAAGGTTACATTTGAACAAAAAGACTTAGCTAAAAAAGAGGGGTTCCGCTGGGACGCTCAAGCAAAAGTTTGGTTTAAAGACATTAAGGAAGTTCATTTACAAGATAAGAAATTTCCTTTTGAAATCTACAGAAACTCTTAAAAATTATTGAATAGAACTCGAGTACTCGACGCCGCACTCAACTTGGTAGATAGTCCCTTGCTCACAAACTAGCGGTCCATCTAACTTAGCTGATCTATGTGCTTTAATCTCACAATTAGCCGTGCAGTTTTCACTTACGTCTACTGCTTTTGCTGTGTCTGAATTGCACATAAAGCTATACGTCACACTTTGGATTTGTAGGGAAGAAAAGCCATTGTTCTTAATGTGACAGCTATAAATGCTCTCACCCTTGTCATTGGATCTAATTTCTACGTTTCCAGTCATAAACTCAGCATGGGCATTTATGGCTAATAGTGAGGTGGCAGCTATACTTAGTAGCTTCATTTATGGCTCCTTCAATTAAGGCGCTACATATAGTATAAGCTTAAAAAATAGTCAATTTTTTAGTGCTAATAAACAAAGGTTTTTCTTTGCCTTAGAGGTTGAGGTGCTGCAGGCTACTGACCCATGGACTTTACTAGAGAGTATTTTCAAAAAATGTACCCTAAAGATGGTTATATTGATGGGGATTTCAATGCCAGAGAGCACGCGGCTTACCTAAAGGGACTCTTTGAGCTAATGGAGCTAGAGGTGAAGTCGGTTTTTGACTTTGGTTTTGGTAAGGGGGAGCTACTTCACCAAATCTCTAGAACCTTTCAACCCACTAGGATTGAGGGAGTGGATGTATCTCAATTTGCGTATGATTCCTTAAAAAAGCGAGCTATTGCAAGGGATTGGCGACTTCAGGTTTGCAATGTTCATGAGGTCACTGGTCGAAGGCTTAGTGATTTGGGCCTTTCTAACTCTGTTTTGCAATACATCGAGGATCGTCATATCGAGGCCTCTGTAAAACGTATGGCCGAAAGGGTAAAATTTTTATACTTTCATGTACCTACATCCGAAGATTACAAAGTTCTACGTAAGGTCTTAGACTTTAAAGATCCTTACGCTATAGAGAGACCAAAGACCTTTTATCAAGATCATATGTCAAAGTACTTCACCATAGTGGCGTGGGGTGTGTTAGAATCTAAGATAAATGGCAGAAAGGGCACTCCCTTTACGGACTCGTTTTATAGGATATAAATGAAATTTGCAGATGAACTACAAGTCGCTAAATCAGCCGCCATTGAAGCGGGAGAACTTCTTACTAGCTACTTTGGCCAGCAAAAATTTTATCATCATAAAGAAGATCAATCACTGGTTTCAAAAGCTGACAAAGAATCAGAAAAACTTTTGTCTGAAAAGTTACTGGCAGCCTATCCTAAATCCGAATTTATCGGTGAGGAGACGGGGGTTAGGAAAGGTCTTAACGACTTTCAAAGACGTTGGGCAGTAGACCCTTTAGACGGTACGACTAATTTTATTTACGGTATTCCTATGTACTGTGTGAGTATAGGTATGCAGTTTGAGAATGAGTGGGTACTAGGTGTGGTTTATAACCCGCAGACAAAAGATATGTACTGGGGAGTAAAAGATCAGGGTGCTTTTCATAATGATCGCAAAATCAATATTGGAAATGCCACTTCGCTTAGTGAGGCGGTGATAGGGATTGGGCGAGCATTTTCAGAAATTTATTTAGATTCGATTCGTGATTTCTATAAATTTTTATCCAACGTGCGAGCGGTAAGATCACTTGGCGCTGCTGCCATTGATATGGCAAGGGTAGCTGAGGGTGCACTAGATGTATATGTTT
>JAGRAL010000236.1 GCA_020434605.1 Bdellovibrionales bacterium | reverse complement strand
GCTGCATTTGAGTCATGGTTTTAGTTCTTCGCTGCGCACGTTGGGTTTTAATCATCCAAAATATGACAAAAAAGTAAGGCTTTTGGGTTCTTTGTACGCAGCATTGGTACTAATAGGCTTTTTGGCACAACCTCTTTACGTTTACTTTAGTTAAATATTAAGGATCATCAGATGACGTCTTCAAAATTGAATTCCAACGCACCCAGTGGCCCCATTGAAGAAAGGTGGGACAAGCACAAATTTTCAATGAAACTGGTCAATCCGGCGAATAAGCGCAAGTTTGATATCATTGTTGTCGGCACAGGCTTAGCGGGAGCTTCTGCGGCTGCGAGCTTGGCAGAACTCGGTTACAACGTAAAAAGTTTTTGTATTCAGGATTCTCCGCGACGCGCCCATTCGATTGCTGCCCAAGGCGGAATCAATGCTGCAAAAAATTATCCCAATGATGGCGATTCCATCTACAGACTTTTTTATGACACGGTAAAAGGCGGAGACTTTCGCGCGCGCGAATCTAATGTATATAGGTTGGCGCAAGTTTCTAACAACATCATTGATCAATGTGTGGCTCAAGGTGTGCCGTTTGCCCGTGAGTACGGTGGCTTGTTAGACAACCGATCTTTTGGTGGCGCCCAAGTCTCTAGAACATTTTATGCACGTGGACAGACAGGGCAACAGTTACTGTTAAAGGCTTATGCGGGCATGAATCGGCAAATTGCCAAAGGCAAAATTGAAATGTATTCGCGGCGTGAAATGCTCGATGTTGTATTGGTCGACGGCAAAGCTCGCGGAATTACCGTTAGAAATTTAAAAACCGGTGAAATTGAAACCTACGCTGGACATGCCGTTTTGTTGTGTACAGGTGGATATGGAAATATCTACTACTTATCGACCAATGCCATGAATTCAAATGTTACAGCTTCTTGGCGATGTCACAAAAAAGGGGCTTATTTTGCCAACCCTTGTTTCACCCAAATACATCCAACCTGCATACCTGTTTCTGGCGGCTATCAATCTAAACTCACTTTGATGTCGGAATCTTTGCGCAATGACGGTAGAGTTTGGGTGCCGAAAAATAAAGGCGATAAAAGATCACCCAGTGAAATTCCTGAAGCGGACAGAGATTATTATTTGGAAAGAATCTATCCGAGCTTTGGTAACCTTGTGCCGCGTGATGTGGCCTCGCGCCAAGCTAAATTTAGAGTCGATGAAGGTCGTGGTGTTGGCTCAACGGGCGTGGCCGTTTATTTAGATTTTAAAGACGCTATTAATAGACTTGGTGAAAGTGCCATTAGTGAGAAGTATGGCAACTTGTTTCAAATGTATGAAAAAATCACTGCCGAAAATCCATATAAGACGCCAATGCGTATCTATCCTGCCGTTCACTACACAATGGGTGGCCTTTGGGTAGACTATAACTTAATGAGTACAATTCCAGGGCTATTTGTCTTAGGTGAGGCTAACTTCTCTGATCACGGAGCCAACCGACTAGGTGCTTCTGCTCTAATGCAAGGTTTAGCGGATGGTTATTTTGTAGCTCCAAGTACAGTTGCTAATTATATCGCGTCTGAAAAATTAGAAGCAGTTAGTGAAACTAATGATGCGTTTAAGGCAGCAAAAGATTCGGCGCAAACTAGAATTACTAAACTTTTAAATGTTCGCGGTACCAAATCTGTAGATTCTATCCACAGAGAACTTGGAAAAATTATGTGGGAACATTGTGGTATGTCTAGAAATGCAAATGGCTTAAAGACAGCGATTTCAGAGATTCAGGCATTAAAGCAAAGTTTTTGGAATGAAGTGAAGGTCACAGGAACGCTTGATAATACAAACCAAGAATTAGAAAAAGCAGGACGCGTTGCTGACTTTTTAGAGCTAGGCGAATTGATGTGTCTGGATGCTTTAGAAAGAAAAGAGAGCTGTGGTGGTCACTTTAGAGAAGAATACCAAACGCCAGAAAATGAAGCCAAAAGAGATGATGAAGGTTTTTGTCATGTGGCTGCGTGGGAATATCAAGGTGATAATATTTCTTCAGCAAAACGACACACTGAGGATTTAAAATTTGAATATGTTAAACTTACCCAAAGAAGTTATAAGTAAGGAGTATCTATTATGTCAGAAACAATTTCTTTAAACTTAAGAATCTGGAGACAAAAAGATGCCGCATCTACGGGTAAGTTTGTAGACTACAAGCTAGAGAATATATCTACCCATATGTCATTTTTAGAAATGATAGATGTTTTAAATGAAAAGTTAATTGCAAATAGCGAAGATCCGATCGCTTTTGATCATGATTGCCGCGAAGGAATTTGCGGAATGTGCTCTATGGTTATTAATGGTAACCCGCATGGCCCTGATCGCAGTACAACTACTTGTCAGTTACACATGAGACGATTTAAAACTGGTGACACTATTACCATCGAACCATTTAGAGCAAATTCGTTTCCTATCGTAAAAGACTTAATGGTAAACCGATCTGCATTTGATCGTATTCAACAATCAGGTGGCTTTATCTCTGTAAACACAGGCAATTCACAAGATGCAAACAGTCTACCAATTCCAAAACAAAATGCAGATGCTGCCTTTGAAGCGGCTGCTTGTATTGGTTGCGGAGCTTGTGTAGCAAGCTGTAAAAATGCTTCTGCGATGTTGTTTGTGGCTGCTAAAGTGAGTCAGTTTGCACTATTACCACAGGGGCAACCAGAAAGAGAAAGTCGCGCGATGAACATGCTAGCAAAAATGGACGAAGAAGGTTTTGGAGCATGCTCTAATACAGGGTCTTGCTCTGCGGCTTGTCCTAAGGATATCAGCTTAAGTTATATCGCAAAATTTAACCGCGAGTATATGAGAGCAAAAATTAAGTCTTAAGATTTCCAGATATGATTACCTAGCTCTTTAGCAATAAAGACTAGGTTCATGCCTTGAATAGAATTAAAATCATTAGTTTCGATTTTATCAAAAAGAGCGATTCCACCAAGTTCAATTTTATAACCACCTGCACAGTCCATCGGCTCTGCAAAGTCGATATAACCTTTTAGTTGGGCATCAGTAAAAGCTTTCATTGTAAGTTTAGTAATTTCAGTATGAGTGATCGCTTTGCCATCTATTAATATTACGTTACTTGTATATAGATAATGTGTTTTTCCTTGCAGCTTTTGTAATTGTGCTAAGTTATTTTCTTTTGTAAGGGGTTTGGATAAAATCATTTCATCAATGCTAGCGATTTGGTCTCCTGCAATGATGATAGCATTTGGATATTTAGCTCTAACCGCTTCTGCCTTTAGTAAAGCTAACTTCTCTGCCTTAGTCTTTGTGTCTATGTTCTCTAGTTTTACTGCGTCTTCATTTAGATCTGGGCTTATGCATTCAAACAAAATGCCCAAGCTTTGCAGTTGGGCTTTTCTATACTTTGATGTCGAAGCTAATATAATCATTGATTACAGATTTTATATGTCTTTGATTGTTCGTCAATCACTACTCCATCCAAAGCAAGAAAGCTTAAGTAGGATCTTGTAGCAACACTCACAACATCTCCCTTAGGATTAACACCTAAGAACATATTTGATACTTTAGGCATTCCAAAGACTTTGTATGGATCATAAGCCGTTAGTACGCGTAAACCATGTTCATGCGGATAAATCACTACGTCATTTGGGTTGTTGTCCATTATGTCTTGTAGATAGTACTTATCGTCTAGGGTCTCAACAGTGTAATGGCACTCTGTAGTTTCAAGAAATCGTTCAGTGACCTTATTTAAAAGTTCATCTTCATTTACATCCGGAAATCTAGATTTAACTAACGTAGAAAGAGCTGCAAAGATGGTTGAAGAGATAGATGAACCTAAGAACTCCCCGTCAGTATCTTTTGGTAGAGGTGTGCCTGGATTTCTTAATGAAGATTGTAATACAAATTCAGGCTTAATTTTTGTGCCATCGTTATACATACTACTAAGGGCGGCATCCCTTGCACCCACAGTAATTACTCTTGGGTTATCAGCCGGCGGTAGAATTGAGTTCGTAGATGGGTTGATACTTAGTAGTTTGGCAAACTCTGAATTTACAATTAAACGAAACTGGTCATTTGCGGCAAAGTTTTTAGTATGAGCTTTGATCTTAACCTCATTGCTGCCTGGATCTAATGATAGTTGAATGGCTTCATATGGATACCTAGTGTTTCGCAAAGGATCCTCTTCAATTAATGTAGGATCATCAGTTTGCGTTCTGCTTGAAACCTCAAGTCTCTTGCCAGCATCTGTATAGATAGCAAAGTCTAAATCTTTAGTTGTTGCTGTGATTGGGTCATCCGCAAAGTCATTCCATTGTAAGGTTAATCTCACGTCACACTTTGTGTTGTGCTCTGTCTTTGGACAAAATAATCGTATGTGATCTTCCTCAGTAGAAAGTTTTAACCAACCATCTTCATTTGGACTAATCTGATCTTGATATACCTTGCCGTTAAAGTTTCCAGCTGCATTGATCCAAGTAATACCGTGGTCAATCGCTTTATTTACAAGAGTATTGATAAAACCTTTTCCATCGCCAAAGCCATGGTATTCAAATACGTTAGTGTGTAATATAAAATCCACATCTTTCTCTATTGCTAGATCAATCGCATTTTTAAGTTTTGTGTAGCCAGAGGCAGGGATCAAATAGACTTTTGGTGCTAGCTCAGGACAACGTCCACCGCGTGTAGTGATTAAGTAAACAAGTTGAGCTACGTATTTACCATGAATAGATCCATTTGGTAAGTTAGCCTCAGACGCTAAGATCTCCATATCTTCAGGTAAAGTTTTACGGTCTTCATCGGTAAACTCAGGAAACGAGTTTTCAAGAATGGCAATTTTAACCTGTGATGAGCCTCTAAACTCATCACACTGATCGTACCTAATTTGATTTAGGTAATACTCTAAATCTAAAAATGGGTTCGGTTTTTCGTCTGCACTTAATACTGTGCTAAATAGCACTAAAAATAGAACCCAGATTTTCATAAGCCTAGTACCAGCCTAAACGGAAACAATTGTAAGTGTAACCGCTCCAGTACCATGAGTAATAAGCGCCGTATGCGTAATTATAAGTATACGTACGAGCATATGCATATGGATAGTAGTAGCGTACATAAGGGTTATAAAAACCAAAGTTATATTGAAAGTAAAAGCTAGCTACTCCACCTTCTCGGTCAAGTTCTTGCACTTGGTCTTGGCTTGCGATGGGTGTAAATTTCGCAGTAGAAGCGATTTGCTTCATTGCTTCTTCGTCGTGTGCAGCGATTTTATCTTCAGAAATTAAAAATTCAGATACACCCGTTTTTTCGTTTCTTCTGATAATAACTGTTGGGGGTAACTTTTTTTCTAAACGACTGCGGTCAGATACGTTTGTTACTGGTTGATCTAGCTCTGTTGCGAAAACAGAAGTCGATAGTAGTGATATCATAATAAAAATGATTTTAGACATGATAAGCTCCTTTTAGATGCCCACTTTTATAGCTCCAAAGACCAATAAATACAATTCCCCAGCTCCGGCTTGTAATTATTACGATTTTATGAATAAATAAAGGATTCTAAGGACTTATATGAAAATAATCGACAAAGCTTATACACTCGCCAAACAAGTACGCCTAAACGCTCATGCCCCTTATTCTAAATTTTTAGTAGGAGCAGTAGTTAAAGTAAAAGGCTCAGATCAATTATTTGCTGCCTGTAACGTTGAAAATGCCAGTTACGGTGGAGCGGTTTGCGCTGAACGCAATGCTATTTTTCAAATGGTTGCGGCTCTTGGCAAAGCAGAACCTGAGTTTTTAGTCCTAGTTACAGATACACTAACAGGGGCTGCCCCTTGTGGTTTTTGTTTGCAAGTTTTAAGTGAGTTTTGCGCACCAGATTTTCCAGTGCAC
>JAGRAL010000235.1 GCA_020434605.1 Bdellovibrionales bacterium | reverse complement strand
AAGAAATGGTTTCTTTTTATTTGAGCTTGAGGCTGGTTCAGATTTAGATGCAAAGTTTTCTCACTTTTGGAAGCAGGTGGATCAAGCTACTGCGATGATTTTAGATCGACTTTTACTGCGTCTAGAGATGGATAATATTAGAAGTATATGGGAGCGAACATTTGAATCCCTTACATCACCTCTCGTTATTTTAGATAAAGAGGGTAAGATCAAAAAGATGAATAAAGCATTTTTGCAGATTCAAAGCTATGATCTAATGTTATTTTTGATTGATCACCACAAGGAGAATGTGAGTTCATTAGAGTGGAAAACCCACCACCAAAATTTTCAACTACTTGCTTTTCCGATATTGTTTGAACATGCCGGTATCGACTCTACTCTGTACTACTTTCAGGACCAAAATGAACTTCAAGAAAACTACTCTAAGATGGTTCAAACTGAAAAAATGGCAGCGATTGGTTTGTTAGCTGGTAATAGAGCACATGAGTTAAATAATCCTTTTGCGGGATTGAAATCAATGACTCAATTGCTTCTTAGTGAGTCAGAATTTTCGCCTTACGCTGAAGATTTAACGGAAATCCTAAACGGTGTTAATCGCTGCCTAAACACAATTCAAAATTTACAAAACTATACGACTGAAGATGGTGACTCAAGACAGACATTAGCTGTTAAGGATGTTATTGAAAATACAATACCACTTTTAAAATCAGTCTTACGTCAATTTTACGTTTCAATTAACTATGACAGTAATCCTGGTGTTTTTGTAAATTCGCACTTGTTACAACAGGTTGTCTTTAATTTAGTCCACAACTCATCACAAGCCATGACCGACGGTGGAAAATTAGAGATTCATATTTCTGAAGACGATGAAGATGCTATTATTGCAATAACTGATAATGGAAAAGGAATTTCTACTTCTGACATGCCATTTGTTTTTGATCCATTTTTTACAACTAAAAAAGTCGGAGATGGTACGGGTCTAGGTCTTAGCATTTGTAAGAAAATTATCGACTCCTATTCGGGAAGCATAAGTGTAGAATCAGAAGTTGGCAAAAGCACTACATTTACTATTCGTTTGCCAAAAACTAAAGGTGTGGCATGAAGGTATTAATCATTGATGATGAACGACTAATTAGGATGGCTTTAAGCCGAATCTTTAATAAAAGAGGGCACACAGTTTTTGAAGCAGAGGATGGGGTGCAGGGTTTAAATTTGTGGAAACAAAACAAACCTGATCTTGTGTTATTAGATTGGATCATGCCAAATATGAATGGAAATCAATTGCTAGTTAAGTTAGACAAAGACCATATGGGTGCTGTTGTTCATGTTATGTCAGCTTATACGAACGAAACGAACATGGATCAGTTAAAAGATCTAGGGGTGGCATCTTTTATTTCCAAACCTTTTGATAATGTGTTAGATATAGTTATAAACATCGAGGGAACTATTGGGAAATGAAGTTAATGTAAAAAAAGTAAAGCCGTACCCGTTTGCTTGTATTCTGTCTAAGGATACGGATGTGTTTCAATGCCAAGTACTACGGATTGAAGTGGTTGGTTTTTATGTCGAAGCAGAAAATATTCAATGGAGACCATCTGATCGTTGCATAGTAGATTTTATCCTACCTGTGCGTAATGTCAGAATTAAAGCCCATGCTATGCTAGTGAAGGTTACCAATAGTTTGATGCCAGATCCAGCAAAGCGCTTACATAAGCGACTTGAATTTCAATTTTTAGATTTACCATTAATCGCAGTAAAACAAATCAAGGCATTTTGTCAGGACATAAATCAAAAATGAGAGTGATTTCTGGCAAGTATAAGGGACGAAGACTGGTATCCTTCGATGCTGATCATATACGCCCTACGTCTGACCGTGTAAAAGAGAGTGTGTTTAATATCATCTTTTCTGAAATTGAGGGAGCTGAAGTGCTCGATCTGTTTTCGGGAACAGGTAATATTGCCATAGAGTTTAGCTCTAGGGGGGCTAAAAACATCGATGCGGTAGAGCTAAATAAGAAATCACTTCAAATTTTAAAAAAGAATATAGACTCCATAGGGATTGATAATATTCAGGTGATGGCTAAAGATGTCTTTAAATTTCTGTCAGTGGCAGGAAAAAGCTACGATATCATATTTATTGACCCGCCATTTACCGAAAAGATAGCCGATAAAGTCATGTTGGCGCTTAAGGATTCAAGGGTATTTCACCCGAATACTATAATTATAATAGAATCGAGTAAGTTTGAAAAAATGGACTTGGAGTATTTGCCATTAAAATGCTATGACCAAAGAAAGTTTGGCGATAAGTCAGTATCTTTTTTTAGAAAGGCAGAAGCTTGAAGCGTATAGCAATTTATCCTGGTAGCTTTGACCCCATCACGTTGGGGCACGTAGATATTATATCTAGGGCATTGCCGCTGTTTGACGAGCTCTATATATGCATTTCTAACTCTAGTAAAAAAACATACCTATTCTCTTTAGAAGAGCGCAAACAATTACTTATTGATAACTTTTCTGATACAAAAAAAGTAAAGACTATGGTTAATGCCGGATTGACAGTAGACGCTGCACGCTCTGTTGATGCTAAGTTTATAGTTCGCGGTATTCGTACAAATATGGATGCCGAGTATGAAAAATCTATGGATGTGATGAATAAGGCATTAAATAATGATATCGAGACTATATTCTTATTCGCTAACCCTACTCTAAGCTCAATATCATCATCTCTTGTAAAAGAGGTGGCGCTGTTAAAAGGTGATGTAAGTTCGTTTGTTCCAAAAAATGTTGCACAGGCATTAAAAACCAAAATGGGGTGAAAAATGTTAAGTCAAAGAGCTAAGTTAATGAAGCCGTCTCCAACACTAGCCTTAAACGCACGAGCAAAAAAAATGACAGCTGAGGGTCATAATGTTTTAGCTCTAAGTGTGGGCGAACCCGACTGGAATTCTTTTGACTTAGTGATTGATACAGCGGTTTCAGCCCTAAAAGAAGGGATGACAAAGTACAGTCCATCTAACGGTTTACCTGATTTAAGAAAAGTAATTGCAGAGGACCTTTCACAGTTTTTAAAGATTCCTTACACACCAGAGCAAGTTACTGTTACAGCAGGCGCTAAGTTTTCTATTTTTGCAGCTATGCAGGCTTTGATCGACCAAAATGACGAAGTGATTATTCCGGCACCATACTGGGTTTCTTACCCAACAATGGTGGAGTTAGCTGGTGGTACGCCTGTCATTGCAACTTGTGACCATACAGTAAATTTTAAATTAACGCCTGCTATACTTGAAAAGTTAATAAATGTTAAAACTAAAATGCTAATATTAAATAGTCCATCTAATCCAACAGGCTTGATGTATTCTAGCGCTGAACTAAAGGCAATCGGATCTTTACTAGAGAAGCATCCGCAGGTTGTTATTCTGACAGATGATATTTATAACCAACTAGTGTTTGAGGGAGGAGGTAAGGCTCCGCATATATTACAAGTATGTCCTCAATTACAAGATCGTACATTGATGATTGATGGTGCTTCAAAAGCATATTCTATGACTGGCTGGAGAGTGGGTTGGGCGACTGGCCCTAAAGTAATTGTCGATGCTATGACTAATTATCAAAGTCAGTCGGTGAGTTGTGCTGCTAGTTTTAGTCAATGGGCTACAATACCAGCTGTTACAAAATTAAAAAATGAAGTAAAAGCATCTGTTCAGAATTTGAAAGATAGAAGAGATTATTTTGCTGATAAACTGAAAGCAATTTCTGGGTTAGATGTATTCTTGCCAGATGGTACATTTTATTTTTGGATCGGTATTAAATCCTTGCTGGGTAAAAGTTTTCAGGGAACTAAACTAGAAAACTCGTCACAATTTTGTGAACTATTATTAAACCAAGAAAAGTTAGTTGTGGTTCCTGGTAATGAGTTTGGGCTTGATGGATATTTGCGATTGAGCTTTGCGATTCCAAAAAATCGATTAGAAGAGGCAGCCATACGTCTAGATCGCTTTGTTAAGGCTCTCCAATAGTCTAGACCATTTTATAACATAATTCTTATCGTTGCGCGAGTTTCGTAGTGCGCTACAATAGAAGTATGTCTATGTGGGTATTTGTACAACTATTTTTAAATATTACTTTTGCTGTAACTATTTTTATCTTATGGGCCAGACTTGCCAGATCTCCTAAAGAAGACCCTAGGTTAAGTAAGGGTCTACAGATTCTTCAAACTAAAATATCTATTCTAGAAGACCTATCGGATCGTACAGACAAGCAGGTTCGCGATCTGTGCAACATCATTGAGAGAAAATCAAAAGAAGTAGAAGCAGCTATCATTCAGTCAGAGGAGCAAATTAATAAAATCGGCAACTCTATGAGAAAAAGCTTAGAGGTTGCAGAGATATTTCAGGATAAAATACCTCACGATGAAATTCTAGA
>JAGRAL010000234.1 GCA_020434605.1 Bdellovibrionales bacterium | reverse complement strand
ACAAAGAAAGCCTTCACCCACACAATGCTGTCAGTATAAATACTAAGGGTGTTGCTGGTGGCTTTAGGCCATAATTATTTTATCCTAGCGATAATCACTTTTGACAAGAAAACTTTTTTAACTTCAAGCACATCAAAGCCAAGCTCTGTAAACTGATCTTCTATTGGGTTAGAGACATAGTTCTTGTAAAATGGTTCATGAAAATTCTTAGGGAAATCTAACAAGGCCCAGTCTAAATCAGGTGTATCCTGCAACTGCAAAGAATCCATAAATAAAAATAAGCCGCCTGGTTTTAAAATTCGTTTAGCCTCGATGAGTATGTCTTTACGAACTTCTTCGGGAACCTCATGAAACAAAAACACACTTGTTACAACATCAAAGCTAGCTTCTTTAAAAGGTAAGTCTTCTGCTTTCGCTCGAACAAAGTTTATATTTTTATAAGCTTTTAATTCTTCTTGTGCCTTTTTTAAGTACGCATCACTTAAATCCACTCAGGTAATAGTAGATCTTTGAAAACTCGCTGCTAGCGGCCTTGTAGCATTGCCAGTGCCTGAAGCCAGCTCGACAATTTGCAGGTCTTCGTTTACCACATGTTTCTTTAAAACCGGAACAATCATCCTACGCATAGAATGAGAGGTACCTTTAAATAATATCTCTACCTGGTGATCATACATTTCAGCTGAATCCTTTGAGAGATACCCGTCTGTCTGAAAATGAAAGTTTCGGCGGTAGTACTCTGGCACAGCCATCAAATCACGTGAGGCAACTTTAGAGAATTTTTTGTTTTGCTTTCCGCGCTTTCTTAAGGTTACAAAAATATTGTCCGTCAATATGCCGGCAAAACGTTTTGTATGCTTTACTACCGACTCAGGTTTTAATAGTTCTAACGGATAAACGCCGCTTGAAAAATTCTTAGCATCTTCAGAGAAAAGTTTTTCTATTTCTCTTTCAAGGACCTTTAATTCTTGCGCACTTACTTTATACGAGCGAAATGAGTCCGACATCCATTTTTGCAAATTAATCACCGGCAAGGACTCTGCTAAATACAAAGCGCTACGAAGTCGTAAGTAATTTTTAACTATAAGGTCTGTAACCATTGTTTTATTATAAAAGAATTTAGGGCCTAAAGACAATCAAGATTAAGGTTTTTTAAGTCAGATAAAATATAATAAAAACGGGCCATTTAAGGCCCGCCAAGTTAGGTAAATAATACTATTAGTTTGCAGCTGATAGAGAGTCAAAAGAGTATAAGTATCTACCTCTCGCCACATCGCAAAATTCTTTAGCTAATAAATTACGAGTTTCGAATTGTGGTAATAAGTGCTCAATTAACTTTTTGTTAAATTCGCAAGACTCATTTCCACGAAGTTTAACATTGATCCACTCGCTATTGATTGCATCAGCACTATTAGTAGATTTGTAGCTAACAAATTTTAGACGTAAGCTAACATATCTAGAATCTGGCAATCCACCAGTACAACGAATTTTAACAACTTCTCCACCCATTTGCTCAATGTACTTCTCAGCTTGTCTTTCAGCATAGCTACAAGCGTAGAAAGCTAAGTGGCTGTTGTATGTAAAAACAGATTCGTTTTCTACCATTTCAACACCGTCAGCAAATACATTAAATGACAATAGCATTAGACCAATAAAAATCGACTTCACAGGACCTCCTTGTATATTTGCCATTACTACAGCACTCATAAAAGACTTTGTCAAAAGTCTATCTCTCTCTTGTTTTTGCTAAGAGTCTAAGGATTTCCATGTATAACCAAAGCAATGTAACAATCAATCCAAACGCTGCATACCACTCCATATACTTAGGGGCACCTATTTGTTCACCGTTTTCTATAAAGTCAAAATCAAGAACCAAGTTTAGAGCCGCTACAATCACAATTATGACACTAACAGCAATCCCCATTGGCGATGAATCGTGTATCACCGGCACCTGTACTCCAAAAAATCCTGCGATCATCGAGATAAGGTATACAAAAGCTATACCAGCCGTGGCTGCAAATACCCCTAACTTAAAGTTTTCGGTGACTTTAATCAGCCTTGTTTTATAGGCTAGCAGCAAGCCCGCCATAACACCAAAAGTCGCAAGTATTGCCTGCGTAACAATTCCTGGGTAGAGCCTTTCCATGAATAGTGAAATAAAGCCCATTAGAGCTCCTTCCAGAATACAGTAAACAGGAGCCAGGATAGGTGCCGTTGTCTTTTTAAAGATGATTATAAGGCTTATAATGAAGGCAAGGATAGCACTGCCAAATAGGTACATAGGTAGAACTTGAACGGTGTTCTGATCTATATAATTCCATGTATAGGATGCTGATAAAAAAGTAATTACCAAAAGCATGGCTGTCTTGTTTGTAGTGCCGGCCACAGTCATTGTCTCATTTGTAGATATGGCCTTTTGTTTTTCTAAACGAAACACATTTTCTCGAAGTGCAGGATTTCCTGATCGCATACAAACTCCTTTTGTCTTATTATAAGAAAAATTTTAGCTCATACGTAGTCTGGTTACAATGGCTTTATTGATTCTTGCAATTTGAGAGATAAATAGAGATTCTAGATAAGTATGGAGGTTTTTATGAAAGGAATTCTATTTTTAATAGCCCTATTATCCACAACCTATGCAAATGCTGGATTACTATTAGAACCTTATGTTGGTTATAATGTAACTGCTATTGAACGAGGTACAGATGGAACTGCAGCTAAGGGTCTAATGGTTGGTGGCCGCGTTGGTTATACATTTTTATCTACCCTGTTTATTGCCTTTGACTATTCAACGGGCGAACTTTCATGGGAACCTGAAGGCGGCGTTGACGTCGAACTAGAAGGTACTATGACTCGTATGGGTATTACAGCCGGGGCCGACATCCCAATAGCTCCTTTAAGAGCATGGGCCGGGTATTACAAAGCGGATTACATCCCTTCAGGAAGTGGCTATAAGTATAAAGCTGAAGATGGTAGTGGGTATAAACTAGGGCTTGGTATTACCGTGCTGCCGGTTATTGATATTAACTTAGAATACTTTTCGGGTGAATACGATACTCTTAATGATGTTAGCGTGACAGATCTTAAAGAAAAAGGTTTGATGGTATCAATCAGTGCACCATTTGATTTATAAGCTTATCGAAAACCCTGATCTTTTGACTGATAAAAGCTCCAAATAAAGCCCGCGGCTACACTTTGCGTCTGATTATCTAAGTGTAGCGGGCTATCTTTATTTTTTGCTTCTCCATAAAAACTAAAGTTTGTATTTATAAAAACCGCATACTTGGACCAAGAAGTAATTAAAGTAACATCGATACTAGAACCCAAAAGTCCTTTTTGCGCTGAAAATAAAGGCCTATCTGCTGTTACGTCTTTTTGCCTTACTTCATAAAAATACTCGTGAGTCTTTTTAGTTGCAAAATCGGTAGTAAATCCAAGAGATAAAATATTTCTTTTAAACGGAAACTTTGGAAAAGAGATTTGTAAGCTAGGGTTAAATGAATAACCTCTGCCATGTATTTGCCCATCATCCAAACTAAAGATAGCACGCACAGGTAATTTTACTGTCCAATTTTGCACTTTCGATTTTAGTAAAAAAAGCTTTAACTGCGGCCCCGCCTCAAACATCCAACCAAGATCACTCATTCCTTCTCTAGCATCGTTATCACTTGAGTTTGCAGGGAAAGCTCCCGAAAAACTAAAATCGTATTCATAATACTTTCCTTTTAAGAACCGAGTGCGGATCCCTCCCCGCTCTGCCTGTAAGACATCCCCTCTGTACACAAAGTATGGTATCGGAAATGAGCGGATTGTTTTTTCATTGGCCCCTGGGTAATCAGGGATATCGCCAAAAATATACCCAAGGCCAAACTCGTATTTGGGCAGTGGCTTTGGTTTTTCATTTTTTATAGTTGGTTTTGTTTCTGGCGCTTCTGTTGTTTCTACATCTTGCCCTATAGCAAAGGTGATCAAGAAAAGAACGAACAAACTCATCCGTATGTTTCCAAGATGTTATTACGTATACCTTCAACCAAACGCTTGCGCGCTTCGACGGAAGACCACGCAATATGAGGAGTGATAAATACTTTGTTTTTGATTTCATTATCAGAGAAAAATATATGATCCCTTTGCGGGGGCTCAATGAACAATACATCCGCAGCGTAATTGCTGATATAGTCTTCTTTAAGAGCTGTAACGATATCTTCCTCAACTACAATAGGGCCCCTGGCTACGTTAATCAGCATAGGCTTTCTTTTTGCTAGTTTCAAAACATCAAAATGTATCAAAGCTTCGGTCTCAGTAGTTAAGTTGCAATGAATAGAAACTATATCTGCCACTTCCATCATTTTTTTTAGATCTACTTTTTCCCATCGATCATTTTTATTTTTGCCACTTGTCGATGTGTACACTACGTGACAGCCAAAGGCCTTAGCAATCTCGGCAACCCTCTCGCCAATCTGTCCTAAACCGACAATACCCCACGTCTTACCTTTAAGCTCTACAAATGGAAATTTTAAATTCGTAAAAATAGGTGAAAGTGACCAGTCTCCATTTTTTGTATATCGATCGTAATACGCATTATTATGAAGACTGTGTAGCAGTAAATTAAACGTCGACTGTGCCACCGAATCTGTAGAGTATCCAGATACATTTTTTACTTTGATTTTCATCTCTTCACAAGCTGCCATATCAATGTGATTTACACCGGTTGCTGCCACACAAATCAATTGTAAATCTGGAAGGTTCGCTAAATCATCGCGATTGAGCGGAACTTTGTTGGTAATTACGATTGGATACCCCATGCAACGATCAACAACATGATCTAACTTTGTTCGTTCGTAGGCGATAAACTCTTCTAAAATAGATGAAATAGGAGACATATCTGTGTCTCCTAAAGTTGATGCATCTAAAAAAACGGCTTTAGTGTTTTTTAACAACATGAGTATGTGTAGTATTACCCAAGCTGTTGATTACTTCTAGTGAAATTTTATCATTTGTTACATCTGCTAAAATAAAACCTAGTTCTTCTGATTGAACATAAAAAGGATTTCTTTCTTTTAGTGCCGTCGCACTTGCCCCTGCCCCACTAACTACAAAAGTAGCATCGCATTTTTTTGTGCCCGGAAGAATTTGTTTATTATGATCATGACCAGAAAATAGGATGTCCATTTTGCCACAAAGATTTTTATCCATAAAATCTTTAATGTATTTACCGCTTACTTTATACGGAAACGGCAAACCTTCATACTTTCCAGCGTTACCATGTTTTCCATTTGATAAGTACGGATGATGTGCTGCCACTATCACCCACTTCGCCTTCGAATTTGTTAATGCCTCTTTAACCATAGCAGCTTGCTCTTTTACTTTTTTATTATGTTTCAAAAGAACAGTATCTAAGACAATAAAAAGAACTTCGTTCATTTCAAAATAGTAGTATTCTTTTGGTAAAATCCACTGCGGATTTTTTGCAGCGTAGGCGATTTCATAGCCGCCTCTCTCCCAATGATCTTCTAACTCCCCGTAGTCATGATTTCCCAAGGCGACATAAAACGGCATTGTGATATCACCGTATTGCTTTTCAAATTTTTCGTAAAATTGCGGGTCATCAACGGATGTCACTCCCTCTTGATAAATATTATCCCCTAATAATAAATTAAATTTACAGTTTCTTGTCTCGCAAACCTGTTTTAAAGCACGCGACACTTCCCACTGCCCGTCGTTTCCTTTACCCGTATCCCCCATTGCCGTAAACGTGAATGTGTAGCCTAAATTAGACAAGATCAATACTATTAAAAACATATCCCCCCCCTTGTACTCACTTATATCATTGCAACTTACTATTGCTAGTAGGTCTTGAGCGTTTCATGAGATTTTTATAAGATAGTATCAATATACATCCCCTAAAATAATTCTAGGATCAGGATACATCTTAAGTGCCGCATTCAAATCTTTTTCATGAACAACACCAGGCATATCACAAACCGTTGGTTCGGCAATTGAGATTTGAAAATGCAAATGTGGGTTCCACCCACCATTTTCATGTCTGTCACCAACATAAGCAATCACATCACCCGCTAAAAACTTTTGTCCTATATATATAGATGAAATGGACTTCTCACTTAAATGTCCAAACAATGCATAAATGCTTTGCCCATTGATGATATGCTTAGTGATTAATGTATGGCCGTAATCTAAATCTTTATCATTATTTGCGAACAAAAAAACTTCGCCCTCGTAAAAAGCATGAACTTGAGTACCAACTGGTGCCATTATGTCTATTCCCATATGTATATCACGTTGATCATCATACAAATCACTTGTGTACATATTAGGACGTTTCTCATTGTACTTGCCTATACCATATGCATATTTATGTTTTCTATTGGGATCATAACCATTTGAAAAATCAAAAACCTCATAATCACTGGGTAAATGAATAACAGCTGAGAATGCAGTGTTTGAAAAATTTAAACTCATGTAAAAATAAAAGCAGTGCGACACATAAAAGGCAAAAGCTTTTTTTTGCTACCCGTTCTTCCAAAAAGCTGCGTTAATATTTTGCATGGAATATAACCAGGGAGGGGAATCCATGATGAAAATAACATCACTATTATTTATTATTTTAGCAAGCACGCAAGTAAGCGCTGCTGAGTACATCATCAAACAAAAGAATATAAACTTAAAAAGTGTTTCGCAAATTGCAGGCGTAACAGCATTAGAAACTCATAAGCCTGGGAATCTAGTTTTAGTTGATATTGCTGACGCTATTGAAGCCAGCGTTTTATCTAAAATTTACCAAGATCCAAACGTGGAGTACGTAGTAGAAAATATTCAACTGCACACAGTAGAAGCTCCTCTAGATTTTGGAAGCTTTGCGAACCTACAAGAACAATGGGCAAATCAAAAAGTAAATATTGAAAAAGCTTGGCAAGTAGCTGGCCGCGGCTCTAAGGATGTTTTACTAGCCATTATCGATACAGGCGTAGACTACCGTCACGAATCTTTATCTACAAACATGGTTCCTGGTTACGATTTTAAAGGAAACGATAATGATCCAATGGACGAAACAGGCTCACAAAACGCTGGACACGGAACTCACTGCGCAGGTTCCATCGGTGCAAATGGTTTAGTAGATGGCGGTACAGTTGGTGCGAGTCCTAACATTAGCATTATGCCACTACGTTTTTTAGGTGCTGATGGTAGCGGAGACTTAATGGCTGGTATCAAAGCTATCGATTACGCCATTGAGCACAAAGCAGCTATTATTTCTGCTAGCTGGGGTGCAAAAGTAAATCGTTCACAGGCTCAGCCTCTTGTTGATGCGGTTGAAAGAGCCGATAAAGCCGGTGTAATTTTTGTTGCAGCTGCTGCTAACAACGGAACTAACAACGACACAACTGAGTTCTACCCTGCTAACGGTGGGTTTCCAAATATGATCGCTGTGGCCGCTTCTGACATCAATGATGCAAAACCATCATGGTCAAATTTTGGTAAGAAAACAGTTCATATCGCTTCACCTGGTTTAGATATTTTATCTACATTCCCAGGCAATAAGTACGGAAAGATTTCTGGAACTTCAATGGCTACTCCACTTGTTGCTGGTATCGTTGCATTGATTAAGTCACAATACCCAAATATGACAGGTGCTGAAATCAGAGCGATTCTTCAATCTACTGGTGCAAAAGTTGAGATCGAAACTGCTTGTAACTGCCGTATTGATGCAGCAGCTGCTGTAACAGATCTAAAAGCTGAAAAAATGTTTTTAGTTCCGACGGCTACAGCTTTAAAGCCGCAAGAAACACTTCAAGTTAGTGTTAAAAATGGTCAAGCACCTTTTAGCTTTACTTCATCTAACACTAATATCGCTACAATCAGCGCAGAAGGTTTAGTAAGTGCTGTTGCTGAAGGTACAACTCGCATTTCAGTAAAGGATGCAGCAGGTACAACGGTAACTTCTTTAGACTACGTAGTAGCAAACGCTAGCACTGGCGGCGGCGGCGGAGAATGTCCATTGGGCGATCCAAGCCTTTGCGAACTATTATGTGGTATCATGCCAGATCTACCATTTTGTTCTAAGTAATCCGGCTAGTACAATTTACGTACTTAATTCAAAAGCCCACCTAATACGTGGGCTTTTTTATGCCTCAACTTGACTCTAAAATTAGCACAAGTTACATCTAGCCCATGGAAATCATCTTTCGTCGTAAATGGGAAGCCGCACACAGATTCGTAGAAGATGCGAACCGGGCATCAAAATGCGCTCAACCCCATGGACACACTTGGAATATTGAAGTGACTCTCTCAAAAGAAGTGGCTTCCCTTCACCCTGACACGAATATTTTAGTCACTTTTGAAACCGCCAAAAAGAAATGGCACGAATGGATTGATGAGCACGTTGATCATAGCTTAATGATCAACGCAAAAGACCCTCTAGTAGCTTTTATGAGAGTAGATAATCCAAACGGCCGTCTACTAGTAACTCCTGGGGATCCTACCACTGAAATCTTATCTATTTTGTTTAAGGCAAAACTAGAGGCTTTTTTAAAAAGCGACGGTTTGGACCTTTATTGTAAGCACATTAAAATCGATGAAACCATGACAAATTCTGTCGCTTTCTCAGGCTCAGTGGACAATTATTTGCCCTCTGATCCATCTGGTTCTGCCTACTGGTGGAACAGACCCGATTTTAGCACCCATGATCTTCGACAGGATAAGGTTAGAGGAACAGACCTAAGTATCTAATTATACTGTCAAAATTCTTTTCAAACACGTAATCTTTGCCCTAAGGCAGCCGCTACATTGTGAAAGCCCCTATCGTCCCCTATAATTGCAAGTAATTGGGATATGGGACAAGCTTAAAACTACGTTTAAGCTTAGGTATTGGGAGAAGCTGTTTGAAATTTACTCGCTTATCTACTCAAGTAGGATTTGGTTTAGTTAGCCTTTTGTTAACTTACTCTAGCCTTGCGCTCGCCGCTGCTGATGGTTCATCACCGGTGCAAACGACTAGCGGGATCATTAGCCCTAATATCATCGACAACAGCCGATCACCCGAAGACAATCCAAAAGACGTTAGTGAGTTCACCGAAGAAGACAAGCGTCTTACTCGTAAATTCATGGACCTACCTACTCAGTACATGAATGAAATATTCTTTTTGTTATACAATCACTTTGATCATGTCAGACAAGAAGAAGAGCGTATCGGCCTTAACGAACTAATCAAAAAAATCGAAAAAAGACAAAACTCTGATAGCATACAATTCGAACAAGACGGACTAGGTAAAGCGGAACCACTTTTATTTAGACACAATGATAAGGCGATGCTTTTTACTAAAGTTCGCCACAATGGTTTAAAGCGAATTTTCTTTTTTGTAGATTTAGATCAAGCCAAATTAGATTTGATTGAACAAGCTCCTAGCAGCAACTTATCCCCTGAAGCATACGCCGAAGAGCTAAAGGAAAGACGAGCTTTATCAAAGTATATCCGTGTGCTAGCTGCCCGAATGATTATGCAAGAATGGAGTTCTGAGTTATTTTATCAACCTGGCCAAGATAAACCAAGTATGCCAGAAAACCTACAAGACAAGATTAACGAAATCATGACTGAGTCAGCAGAAAGCCTAGAGTCAAAAAGCTGGTTTACAAACATTATGAAGAAAGCTGCTGATGTTACAGCGCAGATAGAGACAGAGCAAAATTTAAAAAGTGGTTGGGATGTGATGTTGGTTGGGTACAGCTCTTCTAAACAACAAATCTTAGGTTCTGAAGTGATTCAAAAACCTGCGATATTTAGAAACCAAGGTTCCATCGCAAAAACTGTAAAAGCAGTTTTTAAAAACACATATGCTAGATGGGTTATGTATTGGCATCATATTTGGGAGCCACCAGAATACAATAAAGAAGTTTGGAAAAACAATCGCGGTATTAAAAAACTAAAAGTCCTACTTACAGGTGACTACTTTAACGGTCTATATTGGGCAACAAAACTATCCCTGATGACTTTTGCTACTACTTACTTGTTTCAAAGTATGCTTCCAGAAGGTTTAGATATCTCCTCTGTTGTTAAAAACTCTTTTGGTTTTTCATTGTTCTTTGGTGTGTTTAGTAAGACTTGGTCAAGATTTACAGGTAAAGCGACAGACTTTAGAACCTTTGCTAAAAATTTACTACCTGGCTTTACACAAACCTATTCAATGTTCTTAATGTCTGATGCCAACCTAAATCCGTTTAAAAATGGAGAGTGGGATCCAAACGCTGCTAAGATGCATGCCGACGCCGGTATTAACCAAGGTTTAAAATCTGATGCCAAGACTGGTTTACAAGAAGAAGCCAGAATGCGTTTTTACAATGGTGAAGCACAAGGTAAGGTAGTGTTTAGATACCCAAGAATCAGAATGCCATCAAAAGAACTTCCATTATTCTCTTTTGAGGTCATTGACCGAGAAGTGAAACTACCTACTCCTCCGGGTTTAGATATCAATGATCCAGAAGTTCTTAGAAGATTACCCGAACTGCAAGCACTTGAAGCGCCAAGCTTTAAGTTTAAAGATATACAAATTAAAATCCCATGGATTACTATGGAATCTTGGACTTCTGATATTTCTAAAAAAAGTTTCGAGTCACAGTCCGTACAAAATATCACAACGCCTGTAGGCCTTACATCAAGATTTGGTTACACAATAGATATGTTTGGTGTACCAGTGCCAATAGGACACATTGCCTACGCAGTACTTGGTCCTTATGGCAAGTTTAGAGCTCTACGTGCTCATGAGAAATATTTAGAAAAATTGACAGCTCAATATGGAACCGACCACCCAGAGACAAAGAGGCAAGCAAGAAATCTTCAAGATGCTCAAGACTATTGGACATCTATGCGCTTATTTTCGCCGTATTTAAAATATCGTAATGTACAAAATCAAATGGAAGAATATGACCGTTTAAAACAAAAATTCGGTCCCGACCACCCAACTACTATACAACAATTAGAAAAAGTAGAGTTAGCTAGAACAGAGTGGGAAAACTTAAAATGGCGAGGACTTCCGTACTCACAAGTTTTGGGGTACTACCCAAAAGTATTTATGGATGTTGCTGTTGATCTATCAAAATGGATTGGAAAAAACCTACTTTATAGCGGTTATCGCTTTTATAGAGCTGTTAATAATGCTCTTGTTGAAATTGAAGAACATAGAAAGTCAACGGCTGAAATCACTGACTTAATTCGAACTGAATTACTGGTACAGAGCGAACACCCGGCCGTGAAAGCGCAAAGAAGTTTAAAGCAAATCGCTTTCGAAACTGCACCCACCTTGTATAGAGCGGTAGATAATTCGATACAGGCAATAAAAAATTCAGCAAAAAGAGCTGAAGAAGAAAGACTAGAGTCTGAAGAAAGAACTCGCACCATGAACCGCTTATTACTCATTCGCGGTGAAGACGGAAAACCTCACCCTCAACAAGTTGAGAATGAAGTAAACCGTGCAGCTAGTTGTAGACTGCTTTTTAACTACTAATTATTTTTGCCAAAGATTGGGGTGTATCAAAACCCCATGCGATAAATTCACATTGTATATTTCAAGTGACTGTATATTTAGACCACGCATAAAACCATAAACTAAAGCTACATTTGTGATGGTAGTATCCACGTGCTTTTGGTCGCTAAAGTAAGAATCATCTTTATCAACCAAATCAATCGCCGTAGCTCCCACCTCTTCTCTTGTGATTACGTTTGTACCAGAGGCTGGCTTTGATTGTTTTAATACGCTATAATAGTGTACTCCACCGATACCAATTACCTCTACATCAGGTTTTGATAAAATACTTTTAATTTCAGCAGGCACATCCGTACTAGCAAAACTTTGTGATAACTTTATAGAATCTTGCATCTCTTTAGCTGTTAATGGGTTTGGTGATTTCTTTTTTTGATTTTTTATCTCTGAAAGTACGCGGTCTTTAAAAGAAACAGAAGCTAGTTTTCCTTCATAATCAACCATATTGCCACTACTGTCTTTAGCCACAATTTGTTGTGAGCTTCCACCGATATCCCAAACAACGAAATCTTTTTTAGGATTTTTAACCGATGCCAGTGCTGCGTAATAACCAATATCTCCCTCTTCTTTTTGCGAAATGATTTTGGCATTGATTTTTAACGCTTTATTTACCTCTGTAATAAAAGTTTCACCATTTCTAGCTTCCCTAAAGGCGGCTGTTGCTACAGCTAAATATGAATCAGGCGAAAACTTTTGCGCTTCTTTTTTCATTGTCTGCAATACTTTAAATCCTGCTTGCATAGTTCCCTGCGCCAAATACTTTCCTCTCCCCATGGATTCTTTGTACGGAACTTTTTCTTTAAGCTCTAACTCAGTAGCTATGATTTTATGGTTACAAGTATCCACCTTAGAGACATTTAGCCTTGTTTCTCCTGAACCAATATCAAAGGCGGCTCGCTTAGTTATGCACTCGGGCTTAACTATAACAGCCGACTCTGTAGCTGGGGCTGATTCTTTAGTGATTGTATTTGAGGCACATGCAGTAGCAAAAACAGACAAAAGTATAAGGTGTTTAATCATGGTAACTCCTATTAAAAGTATCATAGAAGACATATTTAGACTTAACCATGTTATTTTTTAATCATTTTACCTCACTTTGAATACCTGGACACAAGATAGAAACATTTATCTGTTTATATTTTCAACAAACATTGACTATCACGAGAATCCTTAGACAATAGAGGTATATGAAAAAGATATTTATTTTATTGTTAGTTCTAGCCGGGTGTACAACTGCAAGCATTGAAACAAGTCCTAGGAGCATTTATATTAACTCTCCTGATGATTTAAGCCAGTGCAAATTCTTAGGCGTTGTTGAGACAAAGGACACCAAAAATTGGCAAAAAGACTTAAGAGAGGCTGCCAGCTTAATGGGTGCTACTCATATACAAAGTTCTGGCCCAAACAATGTCGGTTTTAATGAAATCGTAAGCGGATACGCTTATCAGTGTAAGTAATCGGATCTACGCCCCCTCACACCTCTTAAAATACAAATAGACGCTGGTAAGCCTCTTGCATTTACGATCTAAATGCTAATACTAGGTTTTTTACTTATCGCTATTGAATCCAAATTTAAATATATAAGTCCCATCTTACATGACACATGTCTTAGCTTCAGCCCTCAGTCTTTACAAAAAGAATTGTACCAAGGAATTGTTTGCGGCAAAAACCTTGAGTCACGCAGGCTAATTGATTTATTTGCTACAACAGGCTTACTTCACCTACTCGTAGTCTCGGGTTCACACCTCTTAGCCCTCGCTGCCCTCGCTAAAAAGTTACGACTGAGGGGTGAATTCATCAATGCAATTTGCCTTTTATACGCATTTTTATGCCTATTAGAACCTCCCATTAGTCGCGCCTACCTATTTATTAGCCTTGATACATTTCAACGTAAGCATTCACTCCAATGGTCCCCATGGCATCAACATTTTATGGCGATACTTCTGTGCCTCACAATGTTTCCAGATTGGCTCTCATCACTTTCCTTTCAGCTATCAATTCTTTGCGCATTTGCCATAAGTCTCGCTAAAAAATACACTGACTTCTGGATCTACCTCACACTCTTTCCAGCACTACTTATTTTGGGTAACTACCACCCTTTAAGTATACTTATAAATTTGTCTCTAGGCCCCCTTCTGGGACTCTTACTCTTTCCACTAAGCGCATTATCTTTTGTGATTCCAAATCTATATTTATGTGTAGATTTGATATGGGACTTACTGATCAAAGTTCTTACTTTAGTCAGTGGGTACTTAAAATCTGATTCTAGTAATGTTGTTAAGTACTCCCCTCTTATTTTATGGCTTTATATTATTTGTCTTTGGTTTTTAGGAAAAAATAATTTTTATGCGAATCGTAAGTCTACTTATTCTACTGAGTCCTAAAAGTTTGGGCTTAAATTTTTTGCCATTTCTTATCATATGGAACGTAGGGCAAGGTCAGTGGACAAGCTATGTTACACCCTCCTACTGCATTCATATTGATGCTGGAGGAGAATTTTACCCTAAGCAAGTAGAGAGATGGTGCTCGCGAAAAACAAATTATGTTCAAATCAGCCACTGGGATAAAGATCATTACAGCTTTCTTTATAAAATAAAGCGGTTCGGTCCCATGATTCAAAATTTGCATTCACCCCTCGTTACCATTTACTCAACGAATCGATTTAAAGATAAAAACTCTAACTCTACGATTCACTATCTAAAAGAAGTTTTATTTGTCGGGGATTCTACGATCAAGGCTGAGAAAATATGGGCCAATCTGACACTTCCAAAAGTTAAGGTACTACTGGTTCCTCATCATGGCAGTCAAACAAGCAGCTCAGAGTATTTACTTAAGCACCTACCAAACCTAAAAAT
>JAGRAL010000233.1 GCA_020434605.1 Bdellovibrionales bacterium | reverse complement strand
CAGAAAGTCATCCATCTTCGGGCCAGATTTTAAAAAACTGATACTTTCCCCCTAAAGCAGATTTAATTTTTTTCGATAGTAATTATGTATGAAGAACAAGCTTTATGATTTTATTTATGAGGGCATTAAAAACAAAGATTTAAGAGATCTTAATGCTGAAGATTTTTGTGAAGCCGTCTACCTTCGATACAAAGAGTACCTAAAAACCTCAGGCCTTTTTACTCCTCAAAAGTTATACCGAGACGTAAGAATGGAAATCACTGATGAAATTTTAAAAGTGTATCGAATGAAAACATATGGTTGTTTTAACCTGAAGTCATATACTGACAAAAAGAATAATTCTAATTCTAAAGGCTAAAGACTTTTTGGCAAGCGGTCTTTATAGACTCAAACTCTTTACTAAATGCATCTAAAATCTTATCAGCAAACTCAGGCGCATCAATATCTAAATCCTCCAGACTTACGGTTGGTACTGGAGTATTATGAGATGATATATTAATCCCACAATGAATCATTGCAGATGTTGGGCCAATGCTAGCGATAGAAATATTTAGTTTTTTATCATTCATAAATATATCATCACCATCTCTTCGTAAGACTAAATCAGGCTTCATTTCTGTCAATTGATCTTTAATGATTGATGTTAGTAATCTTTGTAAAGACACCATTGTGCGCAAGTTTACCTCAAATGCTTCAACTATAAAGTGAAGCATATTTTCAGAGTAAATTTTTTCTCCTGCAAATAAATCCTCACCATCTTTCATGTTTGCGTTTGTGATATCGCACTTTCCACACCAAGCAATGATTGAGTCCCCTAAAAGGTTTTGGGTTTGATATGCAAAAAGACTACGTAATTGACTCCCATCATAGGTAGTGACTTGATCTATAAACTTTGTTTTCATGAGTTCCTACTTTTTTTAGCGCTCATAAAACGTAAGCAAGACTCACAAATACCGCAAGGTTCGGCAAGAGATTGATAGCATGGCCAAACCATCGAGTAATCAACACCTAATTCAAGACCAAGACTGTAAATTTCGGCTTTATTCATATTTGCTGTGTAACAAAGAGTTTTTACTTTATTTGATGTAGAAAAACTGAATGCTGTATCTAATGACATCATAAATTCAGGCGTATTATCAGGAAATGTAGCTCCTTCTTCTGCATTAAAGCCTGGAATGACATAGTCAGCATGCAGTTGCTCAGCAAAAGCTGCGGCGATATTTAAAAATATTCCATTGCGGTTTGGCACCCATACATTTTTTGCAGACTCTTTTGAAGCTTCTAAATTATCAATCTCGACGTGGGTCACCATGTCTTTATTCATGTTGGTCAGACTACTGTTAGAGAAGTTATTAAACCACGGCAAATCGATGACTTGAAATTTGATGCCTAAGTGATCAGCTATTTTTTTAGCGTGAATTTTTTCTTGTTTACCTGCTCTTTGGCCATAATCAAAATGAAGGGCCAATACAATATCAAGCTCTCTATGAGCTCGGTATAGATTCACGGTAGAATCTAAACCTGATGATAATAATACTACTGCTTTTTTCATATTCGTAATCTGATGTCTTTTGCCAGTAATTGGGTGGATTTACGACCATTATAGTAGTTCCACTGCAACTCAACCAAAAGATCAATCTCCTGTCCTTCGCCTATTTCTTTAGCATGAGGAGGAGGAGAAAACAATAAGACGGTTTTACGATTTGAAGATTTATCCTGTACCTGCAGCCTTATATGTTCACCGCGCATGACTGTTTTACTAGTCACTTGTAGATTTTTTACAAAAAACAGAGGGACAGGAAAGCCAGTACCATAGGGGCCAATAAGATCTAGGGCATCTAGCGCATCCTCATTAAGTTCAGACAAGCTGGCTTCAATGTCGTATTCTACCTTTTGAGTGGTGTTGATTGGGTCTTTTAAAACCTTGGTCAAAGCATTACGAAACGCCTCTGTATTTTCTAACTTCAACTGAAAACCAGCAGCAGCTTTATGCCCCCCAAAACTATCAAGGTGCATGCTCACCTTTTCAAAAATATCTAAAAGTGATCCGCCATAGGAGTTAGGAGCCCTTGCACTACCCACTAGCTTATCACCAGCTAGTGTCGCCACAAAACTTGGAACCTGGTATTCTTGTGACAATTTTGTAGCTACTAGTCCAATCACACCCTTATGAAAATTTTCTGAATATACAAAAACAAATCCTTGATCTTGATTGATAGAATGAAGGCTTCTAGCTTCTTCTTCTGCTTCAGATTGTAGATCCTTTCTACTGTCATTCATTTGAATCGCTTGATGTGTTAGCTTGGCGGCCTTAGAAATATCTTTTTCTAAAAATAGATCAATCGGTAAAACATCTTGCTCTAAACGAGACAAAGCATTTAATTTAGGAGCAAAGCCTATCGCAATGTCTTGTCCACTTAAAGGACGGCCTATCATGTTTAAACTTTTTAAAAGATATTGAAGAGCAGGTCTTTTAGTATTTTGAAAATGAGCAATTCCATGTTTTGCCAGTGCTCTATTTTCATTTTTAAGCGGAACCATGTCAGTCAATATTGCGACCACCAGCAGATCTAACGAGGATTTTGGATCCCACGAATGAGGAGTGCCTAACTCTGCCCACTTCATCTTAAGAGCCAAGAGAAGATAGTAGCCAACTCCCGCCCCACAGAAATATCCTAAACCACTATCGCAATCACTACGGTTAGGATTAATAACAGCATACGCATCAGGTAAAGTTTCTTTTGGTAAATGGTTATCCGTAATAATTAAATCGATTCCTTGCTGCTTACACTCTAAAGCAGCCTCCATCGCTGTAATGCCAAGATCAACGGTAACAATCAGGTTTACGCCCTGCTTTTTAAACGTCTCTATAAACTTTGCGTGTAAGCCATAACCATCACTAAGACGCTTAGGTTGAAAGTAGCTAATATTTGAAAAGCCCAAGTCCTTTAAGCCATCAACAAGGATGGCAAGTCCGCTAGAGCCGTCCAAATCAAAATCACCGTATACCAATACGCTTTCGTCATTCTCAAAAGCTTGTCGCAATCGTTTTACGGCAAGCTCCATGTCTTTTAGTGCATATGGTGATTTCATGTGGCGAAGAGAGGATGAGATAAAGTCTCTAACCATTTCTTCAGAAGAAAACCCTCTAGAGGCTAGGAGTCTATTGATCAATAAGGGAAATGGCAAAAGCACATCCTCAACAGGTGTATTTTTAAGTTGCCACTCCCTACTTAATATCACGACTTCTTAAGCTTTTGTCCAAGAAGCATGATAGGTGCTGCTACATAAATAGAAGAATATGTACCAACCGTGATACCGATACCTAATACTAGTGCGAAGTCAGAAATAACCCCACCAGCAAAGAAGAAAAGTGAACCAACAGCAAAAACAATTGTTAAGCTGGTTAAAATAGTTCGAGTCAGCATCTGGTTAATAGAGAGGTTAATAATGTTCTCAAGACTAGCATCTTTTAATAGATTTCTGTTTTCACGAATTCTATCGAAGTTGATGATGGTATCGTTTAAAGATAAACCAATGATCGTCAAAACCGCTGCTAGAATTTGAATATTCACTTCTTTTCCTATTAATGAATAAAGCCCTACAGCGATGGCCACATCGTGAAACAAACTAAAAATAGCTCCCGGAGCATATTCGTAGTCAAATCGAAGCCCGATATAAATTAAGATTAGCAACAAGCTATAGAACATTGCTAAAAGCGCATTTTTCTTTAGTTGCGAACCAACCTGCGGACCTACTGTATCAATACGTCTAATCTCAAATTGCGACTCACCAAAAGTCTCGGTAAATGCTTTTCTTAAAGAGGCAACACGAGCTTTGTTTTCTTCGTTTTGCGCTGAATCTGATTTTGTATCATCGTTTTGAAAACGAAACAAAAACTCTTCCGCTTCTCCAAATGCCTGCACTTGAGCTTCACCTAAGCCAAGACCATCCACAATCTTACGAACTTGCGCTGCATTTGTATCTACTTTAAACAAAACTTGTACTTCTGTACCACCAGCAAAATCAATTCCGTAGTTTAAGCCCTTCGTAAAAACTGTAAAAAGCGCTAAACCAACAAGAACAATCGACAACACGGTAAACAAGCTAATTTTACTAACAAAGTCTATCTTTCCAAATTCTTTATTTCTCACGTTTACACCCTTAAATAGATAATTTTTTTAATCCAAATTTTACTGTTAATAGATCCATTACAGCACGAGAGACAAAAATAGCTGTAAACATAGAAGTAGTTAAACCAATCAATAGCGTAACCGCAAAACCTCTAACAGGACCTGATCCGTAGTAAATTAGTACAAAACATGTAATCGCTGTTGTTATGTTAGAGTCAAAAATAGAACTAAACGCATGTTGAAACCCATCAGAAATTGCTTTTCTAAATGAAGCTCCCTTTGCTAGTTCTTCTTTAATTCTTTCAAAGATAATTACGTTTGCATCAATTGCTGTACCCAAAGTCAGAGCCATACCCGCAATGCCCGGTAAGGTTAAGGTTGCGCCTAAGAGTGATAACAAGCAAAGCGTAAAGAACATGTTTAAAGCCAAAGCTAAAACAGCAATCACTCCACACGTCTTGTAGTAAACAATCATGAAAGCAACGATCAAAAGAGCTGCTACAAGAGAAGCTTTTTTACCGGCTGCAATTGAATCCGCCCCAAGGCTTGGTCCGATTGTTCTTTCTTCTAACTGCTCAAGTCTAGCAGGTAGCGCACCAGCTCTAAGAGCTACAGCAATACTTTTTGCTTCATCAATTGTCTTTTGTAAGTCACGTGATCCACCCATTGTGATCTGCGCACTGCCACCAGCAATACGACTTTGAATCACAGGAGCAGAATACACTGTTTGATCTAAAACAATTGCCATTTGTTTTCCTATGTTATCTCCGGTTAAATCACCAAAGCGAGCCGCCCCTGCTGGGTTAAAGCTCAAACTAACGATCGGAGTATTGTACTGATCATAAGAAACAAAAGCATCTTTTAGACTATCGCCACCTAAGTTAGTATCTGTTCTTACTAAATAAGGAGTTTTAGCTACCTCTAAGTTCTCCGCACTTTGTGATTTACCAAAAAGAACCATTGTACCTTTTGGAATTTTAGCCTGAATGCTATCGTTCAACTGACGAACATAATTTGAGTACGACAGTGTCTTTAAACTAAAGTTTCCAGCTTTTTCAGTTTCATCCACAAGTGCATTTAAATCCATACTTGGGTTTTCAACCATCATGAATTCAAGCTTTGCTGTTCTGTTAATTAAATCTTTTGCCTTAGTAGCATCCTCAATACCTGGAAGCTGTACAAGGATACGATCAGAACCTTGTGCCGTAATGCTTGGCTCAGCAACACCGAACTCATCAATACGATTACGAATTGTCTCGATGGCTTGATCTAGAGTTCTTGTGCTCAAGTCAGCCAAATACAAAGTCGTATAAATATATGTCATTTGAGTTTCAGTTTGATCTAGAACTTGTAAGTTAGGGTAAGAAGTTTGTAACAACTTAGTAACAGCTTCTTTATCACCCGCTTGCTTTAGATTTACCTCTAAAGTGTATCTAGCGCCTTTATCTTTTGTAGCATCATACTTAGAATCAACAGATGCTACAGGCTTTCCTTCTTTTTGTAGAAAATCACTAAGAGTTGTCGCTAGTCTTCCTGTCGCTTCTCTTAGTACACCGTCAATGTCTACACCCATTACCAAGTGCAAACCACCTTGAATATCTAAACCATAATTAATCTTTTTTTGCGGTAAGTAGCTATGCTTAGATGTATCCATTAAGTTCGGTAAAAATGCATATACAGCCGATACCGTTAATAGAATGATCAATACAAATCTTGATTTAATACTTTCGATCATTTTGTGCTCTCTTTCAATTTGCTAGCAATGTTTTTGCGAACAATTTTTAGTTTCACGCCATCACTAACTTCTAGAGTAACGAAATCGTCAGTAAGACCTTCTACACGCCCATAAATACCACCGGCAGTGATAACTTCATCTCCACGCTTTAAAGCTGCTAATGTATCTGCATGAGCTTTTGCACGCTTTGCTTGCGGTCGTAATAAAAGAAAATAAAATACAGCAAACATTAAAATCATCGGCATCAATGTTTGAATTAATGGCGGTGACTGTTTTGTCGCCTCTTGCGCGTGAGCCAAACTTACTAATAAAGATAACATGGGCCTCCCAAAGGTATTTAGAGGACCAGAGAAAATCATTTTTCCTTAAAAGAATCAACTATCTGAATCTTTTTTAGAAAATTGCGTTAAACACTGATCACGGAAGTCATTCCATGTGCCATTTTTTATAGCTTCTCTAGCTTTTCTAGTGATGTCCAAATAGAAAAATAAGTTGTGATATGTGTTGAGTCTCGCCCCTAAAATCTCATCACTCATGAAGAGATGGCGTAAATAAGATCTAGAGTAGTTTTTGCAAGTATAACAAGCACAGTTCTCATCAAGGGGTCTTGGGTCCTTAGCATATTGAAGTCGTTTGATTGATACTTTTCCGGACCATGTAAAAAGAGTCCCATTTCTTGCGTTTCTAGTAGGCATTACACAATCAAACATATCTATGCCTGAATCTATAGCAATGATAATATCTTTTGGTGTCCCTACCCCCATCAAATATCTTGGCTTGTCTTTCGGCATCTTTGGAGCCACCTCGGGTAGCAGTTCATGCATCATCTCTGGCGGTTCTCCAATACTAAAGCCACCCAATGCATAGCCAGGTAAATCAACGGAACAAATTTGTTCTAAACTTTGCATTCGATATTTAAGTGATAATCCGCCTTGAACAATTCCAAACAACAAGCTCTCTGGACGGTTCATTCTTTCTTTGCAACGCTTTAACCAACGATACGTTAGTGCAATTGAGTCTTCTATCTGCTTATCTGTCGCTGGGTATTTTAAACACTCATCAAAGGCCATAATAATATCAGAACCTAAAGCCATCTGAATTTCCATACTCTTTTCTGGAGATATAAATAGTTTTGAGCCGTCTAAGTGAGAGTTAAAAGTAACACCTTCTTCAGTTAGTTTATTTAAAGATGATAAAGAAAAAACTTGAAAGCCACCACTATCTGTCAAAATGGGTTTATTCCAACTCATAAACTTATGTAGCCCGCCCATTTCTTGGATCAATTCTTCGCCCGGGCGCAGGTGTAAATGATATGTATTTCCTAAAATAACTTGCGAGCCAATATCTTCTAACTCGTGAGATGACATCGCCTTAACAGTTGCCTTCGTACCTACTGGCATAAAAATAGGAGTTTGGATCTCACCGTGAGCAGTACTCAGCGTACCTGCTCTAGCCGTTCCATCTGTAGCTTCAACTTTATATTTTCCAATTGTCATATCTTTCACTTCTCTTCTTTTTATTAGGGCGTGTACTCATTTCATAAACCTACTGCAAAATCAAATTAAACACAATTTCAGCATTGCTCGTTGTCAAAATAGTTCTACTATTTTTCCTCCTCACGCTTTGAACTTCTGTTTAATTTGATCTCTCGTAAACGATCTCTGAAATGAGTACACACCCTGTTTTAATCGTTTAACCAAACACTTAAATCGCCGTAACTAAATAATCTAAACTTATTCTCAATGGCCCAAGCGTAATTTTTCTTCACAGTATCTAAATCACTAAAGGCAGCAACTAGCGCTAGAAGTGTTGATTTTGGCTGGTGAAAATTAGTAAGTAAACCCGTAACCACTTTAAATGAGTGACCTGGGTAAATAAAAATATCAGTATTGCCTTTATAACTATCCCCTTCAAGACTTAGCTTTTCGGCCGGAATACTTTCTAAGGTACGGCAAACAGTAGTCCCTAATGCCCAAACCCTTCCCTTACATTCACTTATGCTTTTCCATGTTGCCAATTTTACTTCAGCATATTCAGAATGCATTTTGTGTTTTGTTAAATCTTCTGCCTGTACTGGCAAAAAAGTTCCCAGTCCCACATGCAAACAAATCTTTTCAACATTTACGCCACGCTTTTTAAAGTCCTCTAGATCTGACTCTGTGAAGTGAAAACTTGCTGTAGGAGCAGCAGCACTTCCCGCTGTTTTTGCCCAGGCAGTTTGGTACCAGTTCATATCATCATTTTCGATGGGGTCTAACTTTCTAGCTTTTTCAATATAGGGCGGCAGTGGCATCTGGCCATGAGTAATAAAGTAGTTGGCATCCATTTTTTTACTTACACTTGCTTTCTGCGGGATTCCACCTTCGATAACTACAAGCTCAAGTCCCTCGGGAAGACTAAGCACTTCGCCTTTCTGTAACCTACTTAATGGCAAAAGTACGGACCATACATTTTCGCTTGTTTCGTCTAAAAATAATATTTCAATAGGCTTATTTTTAGCAGTAGTGGCCTTGATTTTTTTAGGAATTACTTTGGTTTCATTAACAACTAAAATATCCCCGGGCTGAAACAACATAAAAAGATCTGATTTAGTAACTTCTTTAGGTTTGCTGCCTGCAAGCATAATGCGGCTTGGGTTCTGTGGTTTTGTGGCCACAAGGGATTCTGGGTATGTATAGTCTAAGTCAGAGGTAAGCATGAAAGGGATCTAGCACAAGAATGGCTAAATCCCCAAATAAATATTAATTTGAACTAGATTCAGATGCTTTTTTCATTCTAGCTTTAGCATTCTTAACGTCATTATGGCATATTTTAGTTTTGGTCTCATACTCCATACGACGCTTACTTAAAACCTCACGATATTTTTTAAAT
>JAGRAL010000232.1 GCA_020434605.1 Bdellovibrionales bacterium | reverse complement strand
TATTTGCAAGCTCTTTGCTTTTTTTTTTATATTTAATTTGTTGGTACATAAGGTAGAGGTTTCTACATTTTCGCCAGGTAAGCCAAACTCTTCTCTTAAAAGTGCTGCTGCCAATACCCACTTCTCGCTAGCAGCAATGATATAATTGGGCTGAACTTGGCTAGCGATTGCTATTAGGGGTTTTAGATCTTTAGATTTGGCAGTATAAAAATGTGGACGTTCCTTTTTAAAAGGAAATTTTTCTTCTATAAGACTAATCTCACTACTGTAGTTTAGTAGTTCTTTATATAAAACTTTTCTATATCCTAAAATTAGTATTTTCAATCGATCCTATTGGCAGGCGCCGTATTTACAAGGCATGTTTTTAGGACATTTTAGTACTACGGATTTTGACTCTCCGTTTTTGCAATAGTACTCAAGTAGTTTAGAAGAATCTATGCATGAATCTCTTTCAACGATTTGGCTTGCAACGCACGGATTGTGAGAGCAATCCTTTACTGTGCTGATCGTAACGCCAGCCTGATTGACAACCTGGCCTTTATCAGTGTCTTCGCAGTCCATGGCATGTAGTAATAAATTACTTAGTACAAGAAAGATGATCACGTATTAATCCTTTTCCTATGAATTCAGCTTTTAACTTTGGCGGCCCACAGTCAACAATTAGTGTAAGATTCAGACTACAATTATTTTGATTATACGAATAATCAAAGACTTGAGTGCTATAGTAAGAACAGGCGCCCTGACAATTAGCTAAAAGGTCCACTCCTTCTTGTGTGGCTGAGCCACGTAAAAAAAATGGTAAGTTAGGTGTTACTAAAGTATGTTTTACCCACTCTCCAGCTTCACCACTTACTTTTTCGTGGCATGCTGGGTCACTACCATTGGCAGTAAATGCCTTAGTTAGTGTGTGGGTTTTAATGTATTTGTCTTCACAAGTAGCTTCTTGGCTAATTTCTTGTGGCTCAATTTTAAGTATAGGAATCGCCTTATGCTCTTTGTTGCATGGTTTTGGACAATCCGGGCTTGTGGTACTGCTGCGAGCGATTTCAGCATTTACAGTTGCCATGATTTTTTTAACAACTTCGTCCGCAGATCCCTTGTCAAATTGCATTTGAGTTACTAATTCATCGGTAACTTTATCATAGGGACAAGTCGGGCACTTTGCCTTTTGTGTGATTTTATCAATTTCACTGGTGTAGTCATCAGATATGTTTTCGCATACTTGCGAAAAACTAAAGTTTAAAAAAATGGACAACAGCAGTGAGAACATAATCTTAATATCGGTAATGGGGAGTGTTTTATAAACCACATATACGTCTTGTTTAGTCAGATTTGTGTTTTTTGGCAGGCCAAAGTCGAGTTAGATTTTAGTTTAAAAATATAGCAAATGGATATCCAACTTAGTTTACTTAGGAGAGATACTTAACTTTGGTAAATTTTACCCTTCAACTCCTTTTCAACAATAGGTGGAAGTAGAAAACATTCGACGTGGTTCCAAAAAACCAGTACGTGAGGGCATGATTTTACATTTTATATTTTTACTCGGCCTGCAATCTGTCTTTGCTATTGATACTGACACAAAGTCACCTAATGCATATGTGCAATCCATAGATATGATGGCTCTATTAGAGCTATTTACTAGTATTGAGGGTGATGAGCAACAACCAGAAACATTTAAAGAAAAAATACGAGCTCTTAAGAAAAAAGAAACGTGGGTTCATATAAAAAATAATTTAAACTTATTTAGAGTTGGGATGGATTCATACCGAGTGTATAAGATGAATACTTCGGGCTCTCAAAATACAAACAATCAATCACGAGTCGAACATATACAGAACTTAGCAATCATTTTACCTCTCTCCCATGGTGTTGAAACCCTGGCAGGAGAAGTGTCTATGTTGATTGCTGCCAATATGGGTGCATCGATTGGAAGTATTGCTACTATTGGCTTAGTAGGAGCGATAATTAAAATCCCACTATTGGTTGACCCTATATGTATTATTTTTGTCACAGCCTACAAATACTCGCCTCACTTTCGACAAGGGATTACAAAGATTCGTACATCCACTGCATCGGGATTTTCGTTTATGTCTGATGTGACTGGTTTGAGAACATTTTGGAATAAGTTTTTTTATCATAAAGAGGTGATGGAACAGCTATACCAACTAAGAAATAAAAATTGGACCGTTGAAATAAACGATACAATTTCTTTAAGAAAAAATGGTGTGGAGATTGAAGTAGGGTTTAGCGAGAATAATTACTTTGTCAAACGGGTGCGTGCTGACCAGTTTGACCCTAAAATACTAAGAGATCTACCGCTTAATATAAGATACGCATTACGCCGAGTTTTTTTAAAGGATAAGGCTGAGTTTTATATTGAGTCGAGCAGTATAGATAAAAAAGATATTGTTTTTAAAGACTATAGTTTGCCATGGAACCCCAAGCTTAGCCGTAAAAAGCAATGCTATCATTTATTTGATTTTTAATATTATCTATCTGGTTGTTATCATAGTATCACAACGGCCATCTAGATATTCAAAGCCCAGTGGATCACAACTTGTTTCCTGCGGATCTAATCCATCAAATGGATAGGCAAACACAATATTTAGATAATATTTTTTTCCAGGTACGGTGATGCAAGCTCCATTTTCTCCAAAGTACATATTGCTTTCAGAGCGGAACCTTCGGCAATAGGTTGTTAAAGTTTGATCACCAGGAGGATAAGCTGCAGCGCTTGTAGTACGAAAGTCACCAGCACAGGTGCTTATCGTGATATATACCCCATTAGACGGATGAGGGCGATAAGCAGAGTAACCTTGGATAGCTACAGCTTTCCACCATTCTAATTTGTGACGGGCACTGGTAGATTCAAAATCATCTGCAATAAAAGGGATAGATATATATTTCCCCTTCATGCTAACCTGAGTATTCGGGTTCTTGCCGCCAAGAGTGAAGCTTCCAACTGGCCAGAAGCTTCCGGGTGAATCAAAAAATGGAAACGTCACTTCGGGTAAACCATTGTGCGCAGGCACAGTAAAAACTTCTTCCCAGCTAACTATATGCCTTTCATAGCCATTAGGCTCAATCAACGCTAATTGGGCTGGATCATCTGTTTTTAATCTAATTTCATTACATGCACTTAGTGGTGTGCTAGTTGGAGGTTGTGGTGCGGGCGTTGCCTCTGTTCCAGGTGTAGTAGGTTCACCAGTGTCTATCGTTCCTAGCTCATTGTCATTTTCTTCTTTAGCGGTATCTAGTGTACTCTGACTTTCTAAAGACTCCATGGGCTTACCGCAGTTTTGGTAGGTAAGAGCAATTACGGCTAGCACAAGAAATACTACGATAGTGTTTTTCTTCATATAAATCTTATCGTCAAAAGTGTATCAAAACTTAACGTTGTCATATGTGCTCCGTGTACTACAGCCACTAGCGATGGGATGCTCTTGTTCATACTTTAATGAACGATAAGAAGTAGTAAATTACCAGAGTAGTTTTTTTACCAAGAACATTTTTTTCGTGCGTATCACATTGAGACACATACGCAAAACAGGCTAAATCTAATGCCATATATTTTGTCCTATAAATATACGAATAATCTTTAAAGTTAACCTGGACTAAAGCCGAATAAGACTAAAGTACGCTGGGGGTCTAGTGAAGATAACTATTATCGCTATTGTCTTTTCATTATCAGCTATAGCCAATGCACAGGAATATGTTCCTGGAGAAGTTATTGTTAAATTGAAAAGTAGTAACGGTAGTATTGCCACATCAGCCTTTAAATCAAAAGCTAGCTCCGAAAAGCGTATGCGTCTAAAAGGTTCATGGAAAAATTTAAACATGCTTCACTATTCTCTAAAAGCTGGGGACAGTGTTGAAGCAGCTATTTCTGACTTAAGAAATGATCCAGATGTTGAGTACGCTGAGCCTAACTATATAATCCATAAATCTGATATTGAAAGAGGTTCACCTATCTCTGAGCAAGAATTTAGATCTCTTTCTTCAGTAGAAGCTAATGGAAACCAAGATGGTAGTTTTACACAGACAGCTGCGAATATTCAAGCTGATGAAGCGTGGGATAGTGTATCGAATAATGGTGAGAGACCGATTGTTGCCATCATTGATACTGGCGTTGATTTATATCACTCAGCATTTACTAGATGGTGTGCTCTGTGGGAAAACTCTGCAGAAAAAAATGGAACTCCTGGTGTTGATGATGACGGTAATGGTTATATCGATGATATCAATGGGTATGACTTTGTGAATAAAGATGGTAGTCCAATGGACGATGACGGTCACGGAACTCACGTTTCGGGTATTGTTTTAGGTACTACACAAGACTTATTAGCGATACCAGAAGTAATGCCAGTAGCTGGTGTATGTAATGATAGCTACAAATCTAGAGTTCGTATTATGGCGGTAAAGTTTTTAGATGCTAATGGTAGCGGAACAACATCTGATGCCATTAAGGCTGTATATTATGCCGTAAATAACGGAGCTAAGGTTTTAAATAACTCATGGGGCGGAGGAAGTTACTCGCAGTCATTACATGAAGCTATTGCTTATGCCTACGATCGTAAAGTCGCTTTTATTGCAGCAGCAGGTAATAGTACATCTAATAATGATATTTACCCGATGTTTCCTGCTAACTATGATGCGCCTAATATGATTTCTGTAGCATCAAGTACTAGTACGGATGCATTATCTTATTTTTCAAATTACGGCGAAGATACTGTACATCTAGCAAGCCCCGGCTCTAGCATCTATAGCACTTTCTTAGGTGGTACATATACAACCATGAGTGGTACTTCAATGGCGACTCCATTTGTCTCTGGTGTGGCAGCATTGATTGCTCGCGAACAGCCAGGTATTAATGGATATCAAATTCGTGACATATTATTATCATCAGCAACAAGTGTAAATACGGATGTAAATGGCAAAACGATCACAGGCCGAAGACTAAATGTTTTAGGTGCAGTAAACTCAGCAAAAGGTGCCGTAGTAGATAGTTCACAGCCAAGCTACACGATTTCTTCTTCTGCATATAGAGGTACCGCTTCAGAGTCTGCAGCTGCAGGTTGTGGTATGGTATCAACACTTTTAAATAAACCTAATGGTGGCGGCAAGGGCGGCGGAAAAGGTTTAGGTTTTGCGATCATGGCACTATTGTTTTCTCCAGCATTATTCTTAGTTGCTAGACGTAAGAATGCTAACCGCAGAAAACATGAAAGATTTGAAGTTCACTCGCAAATGAAGTTAAAAGTGGGAGATAGCGAGCTTGTTGGCGAGCTAGAATCAATCTCATTAGGTGGATTTGGTTTTGACATGGAAGAGCTCATCGAAAAGGGCAGTGTGGTTACAGTCAAACTACAAACTCCGACGGGCGAAAAAGAAATTGAAGTTAAGGGTAAAATTGTATGGAGAGACGGGCATCACCACGGAGTGCAGTTGATGGAAAGAAACAAAGGAATCCTACAGTTCATAAAGCAAATGATTACTAACTTCTCTATCGGAAAGGCTTAAAATCAGCCTACTGAACCAAAAAATGCCTCTTAATCGAGGCATTTTTTTTACCACATATATCCTATGCCAATACTTACATAACTTCCTGATACGCTGTCAGACTTTGGCAATATGGCGTAAATAATCTCTACTGGAATATAACCAGAAGTAGTTTTGATATCAAAGCCACCAGCAACTTGGATTAAGCTAGTAGTATCTAGTGAGTCAGTATCGATCGCATTTGAGGAGCTTGAAGAAGGCATAGCGATTGCCCCGCCAGCGCCAACCCAGAAGCTGTATTTGCTATTGTTAATGTAGTATTGTGCCATGCCTTCAGCGGTAAGGTACGTAATATCCACATCACAGCTAGTGCAAACTGAGCTTGCAGCATCGCCAGATGCAGAGAAAAACTCAGCCCCCACCCGTCCACGAAACTGGAACGACTCACTAAATGGAAAATCAAATATTCCCTTAATGCTATAGCCTGTGCCGGATAGATCAGCTTTACTGTCCTCTAGAGTCACCTCCATGCTATCCATGCTAAAGCCCACGATTCCACCGTAGCGTAATTGCTTTTTAGAGGATTTTCCTTCGCGAGGCATAGTTGCATCTTGCCCAGAATCAGTACCCCAGCCTTTTTGCGCTTTCCCTACAATCAATTTACCAAGCGCCTTTGTACCACTTTTGTTAGTCTTAGTGATTTGTATAATCCCGCGTTTCTTTCCATTGCTATCAAAGAGTTCAACCTTTTGTCCTCTGCTGACGCTTTCGTCACTTAAACTAATAATTACGTTTTTACCCTTTACACTCGTAACAGTGGCAGCGTAGGTAGATAGTGAAAAAAACAATGATACCAGCAATGTAATAGCAAGACGCATAAATACTCCGATGTTTACAATAGTTTATGAGATTTTTAGCTATGAAAAAATCAATCTAGGTATGATATCTAGAGTTCTAATCTAAGGTCGAGTTTGAACGGATTGTTCAAGCATTGACTGAGCTAGAGTGGCAAGACGGCTTAAGTCCTGACTTAGTGATTGTTCGCGGTAATCAGTAGAACAACCTACAGCTTCAGAGAGTTCCCTTTTGACTACAAATAATAATTTATTTGCCTTTGGGTATTTTAAACCTAACTGTTCATACTGCATTGACAACCTGATGGAGTCAGGAAGTATTTCTAGGTAGTCAGGTAAGTTTCTAAACCAATCTGCGTACTCCATCGAGTACTTGCATTCATAGTCTCTCTCTAAAGTTTTTATTCTACAAACGACTTCTTGCTTACTGTTTATATCAAACAGTGTTTGGTATGGTTCAGTTCCAAAAACATCTTGTAGAAATAAATCGTTAAAATATATATCGCAGCTTGGGTCTATAACTTTTTGTTGGTAAATAGTTACGCCCTCACTATTGAGCACAGATCTGCCCTCAGACTCGTATACAGAGCAGTTTTGGTAGCTAACCATTACAAATGTTAGAATTAATAAAACAGAAAAAAACTTCATAGTAAACCAACCCACGTATCAATCGGAAACGAGGCATGAAAACTATAGGGAAAAAATACAATAAACGCATATAATCTATACATGCTCTGCGCCTGTAACTAGCTGATATTACATGCTCTTTTTTGTGTAAACTCTAGCTATGGAATAATTAGATAACAGACGTTAGTATGGCCATTAAGGATTGCTTTTTATAAGCTATTTCGTACAATCCCGTTTCCTTTATGGGATGGGTACATTTAAGTAATATGAGAGTATTAATTTTAATTGGTTTACTATTTATAATTCCGTCCACGATCTATGCGATTGAGGACACAGCGGTGCTCCCTAAGGGTGTTCGCTCTATGCTGTGGAAACAAGGCTACGTTGGTGCTGTTACTGAAAAGTACGGAACAGATGCAACTCTATATTCACTTGATGGAAGATTAACTAAAAATTTTGACGCAAAACAAGTCTTAAATTTGCATCCGCGTGCGCCTGAGCTAATCAACGCTCTAAATAATACGCTTTTAAAAGGCTACGGCTTAGGTGATAAAATTCAGTTAGGTCAATTACAGTTTAGTGGCGAGGCTAACTTGCAGTATATGGCACCCGTTATTGCCTACGGCCTTACTGATAAATGGACAGTGGCCTTTGTAACATCCTTTGCTAAAATTGATGCGGATATTGAAGTTCAGCATACGGGAGTGAATAACTCGAAACAAATTTATGATGCGATATCTAGTAAAGGCAAATTGAACGATGAGGCAGATGCAACTTTTAAGCGATTAATGAATTTGGATCTGCGCTCAGAATTTTACACATACCTAGAAAATAAAAATTATAAACCACTGAAAACAAATCCAGATTGGCAATTTGGCGACGTACAGCTGGTTAGTAAATATAAATACTTTGAAACACCCAAGTGGACGCTTCTAAATAAAGTTGTAGTAAATCTACCTACTGGCCCAGAAGATGATCCCAGTGATTTTTTAGATTTACCTATTTTTCACAGATCTTTTGTTGAAGTTACTCAAGTGCAAGATTACCAATATACAAAAAACCTAGTATTCGGATCAGCGCTTACTTACATTTGGAATATTGCTGATAAGATTGATCGTAGAGTGCCTGTATCGGCTTCGGATTATTTACCAGATGCATCTAGGCAAGAAAATGTAGATAGAGATATTGGAGACGGGCTACGCTGGGAGTTAAATACTAGATACAACTTAAATTCAAATGTTTCGTTCGCATCTGCATATGTTGGAAACTATAAAGTAAAAGATTATTACTCTGGTAATCGATCTTATGATTACTCAATTTTATCTAAAAATACTGAAACTTATTATCATCGCTATGAGTTGCAAGCCAACTATAGTGCAGTACAAGACTACCTAAACAAAAAGTCACCGATCCCGTACTCGGTTTCGTATAAGTTCTCGGACTTATTTTCAGGTAAAAATATTGAGAGACAAACTGTTCACGAACTAACTTTGATGGTGTTTTTCTAATGAGAGCAAATAAGTACTTTCTTTTATTTATCTTTTCAATATTTGCTTCTTGTAGCCAAGGAGGCAAAGGAAACAACTTTGCTAAAACAAAGGAAGATTTCGGTCCTAAAAAGCAAGATACGATTGTATCGCAAAAGGCGAATACAATTAAAAAAATCGATTGGCATTATGCCGGTTGGATTTCTACTCATGAATTTATGCAAAGCTTAGTGACGTTGTTTGAATTTGCACCCGAGAGTAAAGTGCCATTTGAGATGCTCGATAAGTATTACAGCAACCCCAATACGACGACCACAGTAGACATTGCGAATGGGACCTATGTTGAGGCCGCTCTTGGAATTTATGGGCCAGACATATTTAATAGCATCACTGAAAGTAATATTAAAAACTATTCGTTGATTAAGAAGTCGTTTGATAACTGGGACACTATGATTCCACAGGGTTTAACCCCCTCACAAGTAGTCGCTAGGCTGATTGGCTTTTTAAAACAATTACCAGCGCACTTGATAAAAAATGGTGTGAGTGTCAGTGTTAGTAAGGGAGTCGGTAATTCAATTGAAAAGTATGTTGATATACTAAACACTACTAAAGATAGATTGTCGTTTATAAAAACAAATAAATCAGAAGGGATGTTAGCGTATAACCTTACTATCATTCAAGATACGCTTAGCGATTTAATTAAGTCTGGCATAGTAACAAAAGATAGCATGGCTCCAACTATGGAAAGTTTAAAGTTTCCGTTGGGGTTGTTACCAAAATTTCAAGAAAAAACACATAAGAATATTTCCTACATTCTTTTTTCTATACTGTTGCAAAAACGCAATGAGTACTTGTTAAAATTAGGCAAAGAAGATATTTCGAGTTTAACAGCTGAAGAAGTAAGTGCTCTAGTACTAGAGTTTCCTAAAACTATGCAAGACTTTGCCACTAATTTTGTGTCTGAGAGTGATGAGGCTATTTCTTGGTATATGAAAGGCGAATATGCAGCCTTTAGTAGTCCACTACGTAGTATCTACTTAAACCGTTTGTTGTCTAAGTTAGAAGAGTCTGATGCTGAAAAAATGCTTTTAGAAATTGAATACCAAATCAGTACTACAGTTTATAATCAGTTACTTTCAGTGCTTTATGATAAAACTCGAACTTTGCCAAATACAGTCGAAGTCATTGTTGTGTCTCAGTTTTCAAGGTCAGAACAACATTTTTACTACGATTTTTATAATCAAATTAAAAAAATTGCAGCTGACAGAATTAAGGAAGATTTATTATCAGGCGAGGCAAAATTTCCTGGTATTGAAGGAAAGTACGTATACTGGCCAATAGAGGATACTAAGAGTACTTATAAGTCTTATTTTTTAACTGGTGCTAAAGAGATTGGATCATCTATTCAGGCAAATATATTTTTTCTTGAAAATATCAATGCAACATCTTCTTTGCCAGATTCTGACAAAAAATTTAAAACATATACATTTTCATTGTTAAATAGGTTACTGGCTATATTTGGATATCGTAACTTTCACGGTGTACTATCTAACTCACTTCATCAAAGATTCACGCCAACAAAATCTGCAAACTTTGATATTTACTCCTATGATGTAGAGCCAGGTATTTATGCGCTCCCAGATAACTTGCTTTTAGACTACGGGTACAAGACTTCTGGTAAGATTGATCAAAGATTAGTGCAAACAGTATCGGGAAGAGCATCGCTACTTAAAGCAAGTGCTAAGCTTATAGATTTTTTTGCTGATTATAATCACAACTCGTTTGATGA
>JAGRAL010000231.1 GCA_020434605.1 Bdellovibrionales bacterium | reverse complement strand
ATTCCCCCCCCCCCCTAATAGGCCGTTTCCCCAAACGGCCTGTTTTTTTTCTAAGCCCTTATATTCCTTACCATTTTTTCCGATATAGAATGAGACATGATACTACTTTTGTTTATCGCCAATTTTTTAATTCACGCCGATTCTGTCGACCATATACAGAATGGTAAATACACCGAGAATACAAAGTGTAGTTTGTGCGGCGGTAGAATATTATGTGGAGCACTTTCTGAAAGTATTCCTTTTGAAGGCCTAAGCAACCCAAATACAAAATCAGTATTAAACTTCTGTTTTTTAAAAACTTCTGAATTAAAAACAATTAGCAGACAACATAAAGCATGGATTAGCACAGAAGAGTTACGCTACAACAAAATATCTCCAGTAGTTACTAAGATCTCTACCCAAAGTAGCCTAAGTAAATATACAAACGAAGTTGTACCAACCTTAAAAGAAAAGATATCTGCGAGAGTAAACTATAGATTAGAAAACGGCTTTAAGCTTAGTGAAATGAAAAATGCACTAGGAAAGTCCACTTTTGATAAATGGGAGAGTGAAAACTTAATACTGCCCCTTTTATCTTTTGAATCCTACGCACAAATAAAAGGCCGCGATAAGAATGCGTACAATACATATGTCGAAGATTTATTTATAGCAAATATTGATGAAATGCAGGTAGAGCCAAATGCATACGCCTATTTCTACGAAGGCTCGGGTTCAGGTGCTAGAGAGGTTGCTAGTAAAACATCTATAAGCTCTTTAACAAAAGAAGATTTAAATAAGCCGCATGATTATTACAACTCAACAGATGTGGCATCTTTTTTAGAAAAGATAAAACTTCTGCCCAAAGAATTTTGCGAAAAAAATATTTATAAAAATATTCAGCAAGCAAGTCTAACCAGTCTTAAAAAATTGGCCGACAACTATGGTGGAGACACTAGCTTTGATAAGGCTTACTATTTTAAATCGCTTAAAAAAGACTTTTTAGTTGCGATTGATAGCAGTGACTGTGGCACTAAGATTTCTCAATTTTTAAAAGACAAAGTAAGCACTCTTCCCAATCCGGAAATACGTAAAATGATAGAAAAAATACAAGCCCCAGCCGGAGTCCGCAAACCCAGCTCAACAGAAAGCAGTAGCAGAAAGCCCGTTTTCTGTGAGTTCAACATTGATAATTACCAAGATAGTTGTCAGAAAAAATAACACTACCTTAAGTGATAAAACCTACGTATAATGTAGTCTATGACTTTTAAAACTACAAAAAATGCAAACTATGAAAATGTAAACGACATCGACCCTATCACTGCCAGTGAATTAATGAATAATGCTAGCATTACTTGGATTGATGTGCGTAGTAGCGAAGAATACACCGGTGAATTATCACACATCAAGGTTAGTAAATTAATACCTATGGATCAAATCCCTAATCAATTAGCCGACATTAACAAAAATGATACTAAGATTTTTATTTGTAGAAGTGGTGCAAGATCAGCAAAAACTTGTCAATACCTACAAGGCATTGGTTACACCAACTGTTATAACTTAGCGGGTGGTATGATCAAGTGGAATGAGTTACAACTACCGACTGAAGGAAAATAGAATGGCAGGAATATACATCAATCGAACCATTAATTTTAAAAAATTAAAATATTTTGTTTTTGATATGGATCACACATTAATACGCTATAAAACTGAAAACTTTGAAAGATTAGTTCATCATATCGTTTTACAAAAAATGGTTAACCTCAAAGGCTATCCAAATGAGATATTAAAAATTCCTTTTTAATACGATAGAGTAATCAGAGGCCTTGTTGTCGACAAAAAACGAGGGAACTTATTAAAACTTAATATTCATGGATACATTCGCGTAAGTTATCACGGAACCAAACTTATTGATTACAAAGAACAAAAGGCCATTTATAAGGGCGCACACTTAGATCTAAGTGATCCTAACTACATTAGCGTGGATACTTCATTTTCAATTTCTTTTGGAAATTTATTTGCTCATCTTGTAGATATGAAGAATGAAGGAAAATTTGAACTTCCTACTTTTGACGATATTTCTCGTGATATTTTAGATTGTGTGGATGAATCGCACGCGGATGGCAGTTTGAAGTCAGAGGTAAAAAAGAACTTAGACAACTATATCATTAAGGACCCTGATTTAATTGCAAACTTAGAAAAATACAAAAAACATGGTAAAAAACTTTTTATTCTTACAAATTCAGAGTTTTACTATGCAAAATTACTTTTAGACTACGCCGTAACTCCGTATCTAAAAGAGCATAAGGATTGGAAGGACTTATTTGATTATGTAATTACCCAGGCGGCAAAGCCTAGGTTTTTCTTTGATAAACTTCCATTCTATAGAATTTCTCCTGACACAGGAGCCATGTATAATTTAGACGGAAAGTTTGAGCCTGGTGTGTACCAAAGTGGCTGCGCTGAGTATTTTACAAGTAAGTTAAAGGTTACTGGCGATGATATATTGTACGTAGGAGATCATATCTACGGAGATATCGTACGACTTAAAAAAGACTGCGCTTGGAGAACAGCTCTAGTTATTGAGGAGCTTGAGGAAGAAGTAAATAAACTTACTCAGACAGCTCCTTTAACTGAAAAAATTCAGGCACTAATGAAAGACAAAGCTCCTTTAGAAACTGAAATAGTAACTTTGGAAGACGAAGATCACCTTAGCAAAAAGAATACAAACGAAAAAAGAATTGATGAGCTATACGACCAGGTAACTCGTATTGATAAACAGATCAGTGAATACATCCGCAAGCACAATGCCACCTTCAATCCATATTGGGGTGAAGTAATGAGGTGTGGAAACGAAGAGAGTTATTTTGCTGGTCAGGTAGCAAGATATGCCTGTGTGTACACGTCTACACTAAATGATATTTTAAACTCTTCTCCACGCTACTACTTTAGAAGCTACAGAAGAACGCTTGCTCACGAAGTTATTTAGTTCGATAAATCAGATAGTGCCATAGATCAACTTGGTCTACGGCACCAACTTTTTTAGTTAAGTCCATTCTGTGACGTTGACGATATATGTTTTTTTCCATCCAAAGCTGAAAGCAATCCAAATCGCTTAATGATTTCAGTAAAAATGCTTCCTTACGACTAGTGCATTTTATTGCGCTTGGGCCGGCAGCAGATACTGACATACCTATAAAGTGATACTCCTGATATTCTCCCGTACTATCTGGATCTAATTGCAGGTCTTTAAGCATATCACTTTTATTAACCAAAACCACATAGGTTGGCGCAACTGATGTATCCAAGTCGCTAGATTCTTCTGTGAGTGGTTTTCCTGAAAAGTTTATGCTTTGATTCAGCTCTTGATTCCAGGTAGGTACCATGGATTTAAGAATGTACTCTCTTTGGTCTTCTTCAAAGCCCTTTTTAAGAAAGCCAACAATAAAATCTTTTTCTTTTGAAAAGTCTTCTACGTAAAATACTAAAATCGCTTTCTCTGATAACTTAGCTAATAATAAACTATATGAGTCAGCACCAAAAGTAGTTTCAGTATCAAAGATAGTTGGTTTTAATATTGGACTAGGCTTAGGCTCAAGAAAGCTATGAACCATAAAAGCGATTCCGGCCAATAAGCAGACAAGGCCTAAGACAAAACGTATGCGGTAGATCTTTTTAGTACGAGGCATCTACTAGGTTTTATGGGATTCTAGAAGAAAAAGACAGGTAATTTTTACGTTAAATTTTAAGCGCCAAGCTATTGCATCGCAGCGGGATAGCAAACTCTAGCATTTATCTCCCATTAGTGTAATCTCTGAGCAGCATTGACCTTATGGCAGTGACAAACCTCTTAACTAGAAAGTGTAGGACTTGATCCATGGGACAGGTACCTGAAAGTAAAAAAATTCTTATCATTGGTAATGGCCAAATTGCACAGCACTGGATGCATTACCTAAACTTGCTTCATATCCCATTTACTCATTGGTTTAGAAAATCAAAAAAAGATTTATTGCCTGATTCCTATACCGAAGTTTTTTTAGCAGTCACCGATAAAGCTATTCCCGACGTACTAAGTACCTTTCCGTGGCTATTAAATTCAAACGTAATCCATTTCTCTGGCGCAAATTATATTGATGGCACCCTAGGTCTACACCCTC
>JAGRAL010000230.1 GCA_020434605.1 Bdellovibrionales bacterium | reverse complement strand
AACATATGATTACAGGCCATACTCCAGGTTATGTAGGTATTTTTAGTTTAGAAGACCAAGAAAAGATGAAGCAATTGGTAGCTAACAAAATGAATCTTGATTTTCATGTTGATACCTCGGGTATGTACTTGCGAGTAAAAACTTTAACAGAACTAACGGATTTTCACTCTCTACATGGGCTTAAACCACTACAAATTAGACCATCAAACCTTGAAGATGTATTTTTAAAATTAACCGGACAGGAGCTAGCAGCCGATGCTTGAATCAATACGACTAAGTCTATACATAACCCTTAGAAATTGGACTGTTTACAAAAAAGATTTTATCGCCAACACTTCTCCAACAGTTGCTGATCCAGCGCTGATTATGATCTCGTTGGGATTAGGACTTGGAGCTTTTGTTACTAATATAGAGGGGATGACCTACCTTCAATACTTAGCACCTGGCTTAACTGTTGCCACGACCTTATTTACTTCTTTTTTTGAAAGCAGTTATGGATTTTATGTACGAATGAGCTATGAGAATGTATTCAAAGCCATGCTCGCCACACCAATAGGTGCTACTGAGATTGTTTTAGGTGAACTGATTTGGGTGGGACTTAAAGGCGCTGCCATGGCAATCGGCGTTTCGATTGTATTGGCTTTATTTGGGATGATGGCTAACCCGCTTTTAATTCCTCTTATTGGTCTTGTAGGGTTTTTAGTAGCTATACCATGCGGAGCTATAGGATTATTAGCAACAGCCTTAGTTAGAAATATCAATCAATTTCAAAGTGTATACTCTTTTGTGATTGCTCCACTCTACTTTCTGTCGGGCATATTTTTTCCTGTTGAACAAATGTCTGAGGCAGTAAAAATAGCTGCAGAGTGTTTTCCACTTTTACATGGGGTAAAGCTAGCACAGTCTATCTTTTGGGAAAAAGGAATTGGTGAAGCATTTATGTTCCACGGTGGAATCTTAATACTTCAAAGCGCAATCATTTGTAGTATCGCTTATACGCAAATCCGTAAAAAGCTTATCAATTAGGGGGCCTGAAACTAGCCCCCCCATTTTAATTACTCAGCTAGCATACGGTATGCGTCTGCAATCCCGCCTGTAATAGATAAGGTTTCAAAAAGAACATCCTGTGAGTTATCACTAGGTAGACGTACTAAGAGATTGTGTCTTAGACGTGCTTTACTCATCATTAGCTGTTTTAGTTCAATCGCGCTTAATTCTGGTTTCTGTGACCACACTAGAGCTGCAACTCCAGCTGCCGATGGACTTGCCATACTAGTACCACTAAATACCGCGTACTGGTTATCTGGTATTGATGACAATAGATTCACTCCTGGAGCAAAAATATCTACAGTTGTTTGTCCAAAGTTGGTAAATGTTGCAGTTAATTCTCTAGTTAAAAAGCTAGAGGATGCACCAATATCTAAAAAGCTATCAACTTTGCCAACAACCTCACCTTCTTCATTAAAAACTTTTTTCTCTGGATATCTAGACTCTTGATCTCTATCCGTAGACTCGTTACCAGCAGCATGAAAAATCAAAACCCCTTTTGATTGCGCATACAATAAAGCTTCACTCACTTTGTGCTTATGCGGTGAATAGTTTTTTCCAAAACTCATATTAATAATGTTAGCACCATTGTCTGCGGCATAACGAATGGCTAAAGCCACATCTTTATCTCTCTCATCTCCGTTTGGTACTGCACGCAAGGACATGATTCTTACATTTTCTGCAATGCCATCTATTCCAATAGAGTTATTTCTAGAAGCTCCGATGATACCTGCTACGTGTGTCCCATGATCAGCATCAAGTCCTCTTACATCATTATTACCGTATCCTATATCTAAAAAGTCCTCTGGGTTATCACCAACGATGTCAGCTCTTGGATGAAAATCTTCATTAAAATAAAAATCCAACTGATCTTGATAGCGGCCTTGTAATACATGGTATCTCGCAACATCTTTAGGAGAACCAGCAGCAAAAACTTCTAAAATTTTATTTTTAGCTTCTTGCTCTTCACTGGTAGATACTTTTAATTCTTGCACAATAGCATTCGTCATTTTATCAAACTCAACCCCAATAATATCTTTAAGCACATCGTAGTTAGTTTTTAGAATTTCTAGTCTATCAGCAATTAACTTTAGAGTGTCTTTACTACCGTTCACTTCTTCATCAACTTCTGTTTGTAGCTTTAATAGGTAAGCTTGATCCTTGACTGATAGCTCTAGACCTTGCTCCTCAAGTTCTTGCTTCTTTTTTTTCATTTTTACTAACTCTCTAGTTACCTCAAGTTGCTCAGCCCCTATATGTACTGGATTGCCATTAGAATCATAACCACCAAGATAATTCCAACCATGTATGTCATCTATATACCCATTATGATCGTCGTCAATTCCATTACCCGCGATCTCCTTAGTATTTGTCCAAATTTTATCTTTTAAATCCTCATGTTGAATATCAACGCCACTATCTATCACTGCCACAATGATTTCTTTTGAGTGTGTTAAATGTAATTCCTCAATCGCCTTATCTGCATTCACACCTTCTGCACCATCAAGTTCAGGACTTCTCGTAAACCAATTTTTAATTTCTTTCGCCCCAACACTTACTCCAGTGCTTTCAGGAAATTTTCCCGGTGCTTTTGCAAGTGGATCTTTTCCACTATGTTTTGAACAACTTATTAGTGCCATCGATACCAATGGAATTAGAAATATACCCCTACTAGTCATGTTTCCCCCTTTTGACTCCACTTAAAGAGTACGCAAGGCCTGTGCCATGAAATGACTTTGTAAGAAAATTCTGCGCCATGCCTAACATAGCGTTGGCTAGCACTTAAAAAAAAATGAGTGCTAATATATTAATCTGTTTTTTTGATTGAGTAAGGACAAGTTGTCCCCGAACCTAAAGAGGTCCAGGGTTAAAAAGACGCTATTTTTTATTCTTCTGAGCTAATGAAAAGGCCGCCGCAAAGGTTCCTAGGCGCTGCGTGTTTTGATGTTCACGCCAAGACTCATCCTCTGCTTCAGTGGGAAGACCCAATGATATTTTTCTTTCTTCAAATTTCAATTCATCAATTCTCACTTTTATCGCATCACCTTTTCTTTTATTTTCAAAATTGGCTGCTTCATCACTGTCGCGCCATTTTGATTTTGGCAATAGGCCATTGATCCCATTTGATAAGTTTACAAATAACCCAAAGCTTTCTTTTTTCTCTACAACACCGTCAACAATAGCGCCTATAGGAAATAATGTTGGGACCTGCACCCATGGGTCCATCGCTCCGCCCGCTTGTTTTATCGAAAGAGAAATTTTTAGCCTAGTTTCCTCTTCATCTACTTTTAAAATTTTAACTTGCACTTGATCGCCAGATTTTACACCGTCCGCGGCATGCTTTAATCTGACAAAGCCTATTTCAGATACATGCACCAAGCCTTCAATACCACTACCTACATCTACAAACGCTCCGTAAGATTCTGTACGTGTTACAAGTCCGCTAACAATGTCTCCAACTTTGTGCTTCTCTAACCACAAGCCTTCGTGCTCAGCTTTCTGTAAGTCTAATAGCTTGCGTCTAGAAACTACGATGTTTCTTTTGTTTCCTTCGAATTGGGTAATCAAAAATTCAAATTTTTTACCTATATAGTCTTCCGGAGCCTTTGCACTTCTAGCGTCTAACTGGCTAATTGGGCAAAATGCAGTTTGTCCTTGAATAGATACTCTAAAGCCGCCTTTAACGATTTCAGTTACTTTTCCTTCTACAGGGAGTTCCATATCAAAAGCATCTTCTAGGTTTGAAATATCAGTTGGCGCATTACGTGATCCTTGTCTAGTTACGCGCACCTCATCACTACGAACTCTTACAACAACTACATCAATGCTATCGCCAACACTGTACTTTAACTGCTTGTTCTCATCTAACAAGTCTGTGTTATGAATTACTCCATCAAGGTGAGAGCCGATAGATACATAGGATTCTTCTTTACCAATACTTAAAATCGGAGCCTTAAATTTATCTCCGACTTGTAATTTTTTATTAGTAATATTCAGAGAGTCCTCAAACATAGCTGCAAAATCTTGTGACTTCACAGGGTTCGAGTCTTCATTAAACAGATTATCAAATGAGTTATTTTTTTTGGTCATAAAAGTATCCTTCTTGGGAGGGATACTTTCAAATTTTTAGCAAGATGTCTAGTTTACATTTGCAGTATCACGGCGGGATTCATGCTCACTAGCCTCTAAAACATCCCAAGTCGGTAGACCGCTTAAAAGTGTTTCAGCTTGCTGTTTAAATACAGCCAAGTCTTCATTAGGCACTGGATCAGCCGACGGAAAACGTTTTTTTACGGGATCGATATAACGCCCTGATTGGTAAAATTCGAAGTGTAGATGTGGGCCTGTTGATAGACCTGTATTTCCTACATAACCAATCACCTGACCTTGTTGTACCTTAGCCCCTGATCTAATTCCTTTTGCAAAACCCCTAAGGTGTTTATAGGCCGTTTGATAAGTGGCATTATGACGAAGTTTTATCATATTACCCGCCCCACCTTTTCGTGCCGCAAAAACAATAGATCCATCTCCAACAGCTCTAACAGGAGTACCAATCGGCGCTCCATAGTCTACGCCCAGATGAGGTCTTCTGATTTTTAAAATGGGATGAAATCTTCTTGTCGAAAAACTTGATGTGATACGCCCATAACGAATCGGACTTTTTAAAAACATTTTTCGTAAACTTGCACCATCCGGTGAATAGTAGCCAATCTCTTTTCCGTCTCTTCTAAAAAGTGCGGCTTGATATGCAGTTCCTGCATTTTCATATTCTGCAGCTAAGATAGCTCCCCAACCTATGGCTTCACCTTTTACTAGCTTTTGCTCTACCGTCAAACGCCATCGATCATTTTGACGTACTTCTCTAGAAAAGTCGACTTCCCAACCTAAAATATCAGCTAGCTCAGATATTAAGTTTGGATCCATTTTAGATTTTATCGCTGACTCCCAAAGACTTGTAGTTACCATACCAGAAAAAGAAACCACCTTAATGTCTACTTGCTCAGTGACTTTCTTTGCCACCCACACATTATCCGTTTTTGATACTTCCATTGATTCAACGGCAGAAAAACGAAAGTTAATACCGTTGATCTCTGGCTCTGGTTCTTGCCCATAAAAAACTTGAAAACGAATTCCAGGTTGCAAGCGTGATAGGTTTTGTATCGGCTTTGATGCCGTAACAATTTCTTGGATGGCTTGCGGTGATACATTTAATTTTCTAAGTGCTTCAAATAAAGAAGTATTGGGTTCGATCACATACGGATATGCTTCTTCGAGTGATACAATCGGTAGTTGCACTGCCTCTTCGGTCACATCAATATCACTAACTTCTGTTTTACTATAGTAGGATGTAATGCCAATGCTGATGCCAGTTACAAGAAGCGCAAGAATAGAGATAAGTCCCCAGTTTATTTTTTGTTTTTTCATTTTTCTAGCTTAAGTCGTAATTGGATGAATGAAAAGCGTAGATACGCAAAAAAGTGTGTTTAGTAAGCATTTCAGGCTTTTAAATAAATTATTTCATAAAACAATGCTATTTACTGGCCTTAGACCCCCTAAAACCTTTCTAGTGTATGAGCCAAAAAGTAACCGCACTTATGTTGCCGTGCTTATTAAGATTTTGTCTTTGCTGCCATAAAAAGCACATGCTAAACAAAGTCTATAGGGGGGAATCATATGAAGCTATTGATATTAGTATTTACACTACTTACTAGCTCTGCTTTTGCACAATCACACAGGGA
>JAGRAL010000229.1 GCA_020434605.1 Bdellovibrionales bacterium | reverse complement strand
AAGAGATGGCACTTAAAACACTAGAGAAAAACTCTGTGGGTTCGCCAAAATCCTTTGTAGATGCTCTTTATCTTTACCGCAAATCTATCTCATTAGAGCGAGTTGGAAAGTGTGATTCAGCGATCAATGAACTTGATAAAATCATCACAAATAAACATGCAACTTACCTTGTGGCAGATGCAAGATTACAAAAAGCTTTATGTTTAGAGCAAGTAGGAAAAGTACAAGAAGCAAAAGTAGAGTATGAAAACATAAGCAAAAATTTTCCAGATACAGAAGCTGGTAAAAATGCGATGAAATACCTTCGTCTACTTGATTTAGGGGCTTAAGTGAAAACTTACTTATTATCTATAGGCTTACTGCTAGTAGTAGGATGCCAGGCTCTACACACAAAGCCTACAGAAGTTTTCTATCTTAAAAATGAACAGACGACTCATTTAAAAATAATAGAAAACTTAGAAGCTAGACTCTTTAACTCGGCTCCGCCTTTGATCACTGAAGATAAGATCATCACGGGTAATGCACAGGATGGGGTCAGAGCTTTTGATACTAATGGCAATGAAGTTTGGAAAAAAGAAGTCGAGGCCGGCATTGAGGGTGGTTTTGCGTATAAAGACAACCGTCTTTATTTTGGTGCAAATAACTACATGTTTTACTCTCTGAACCTAGAGAGCGGAATCGAGGTTTGGCACTTTAAAACTGAGGGTGAGGTTTTAAGTAAACCTTTACTTGTTAACGACCGCCTATATTTTGTAACTGGAAACAACATCCTTTATTGCTTAAAGGCAAAGGATGGTAGCTTAATCTGGCGCTATAAGCGTAACACAAGAGATATATTTACGGTTAGAGGGGCTGCTACACCCGTTATCTCACAAAACAGACTATTTGTTGGCTTTTCTGATGGCTTTTTTACCGCAATCAATATCAATAACGGAAGCCTGCTTTGGGAAAGAAACTTAGCTACAAGTATTAAATTTAAGGATGTAGATGCAAGCGCTGTGGTTGATGGCGATACGATCTACGTTTCCGCTTACGACTCGGCTTTATATGCTCTTAATAATAAAGAGGGTAGGGTTCTTTGGTCTGTCGATGCTGGAGGCTCATATCCGGTAGCGGTTGTTGGCAATAAAATATATTATTCAACAAGTGACTCAAGGCTTTTAGTCATTGAAAAGCAAACTGGCAGAATCACATCTGAGATGCAGGCAAAGGGCATATTTCAAACGGCACTAGTTAAAGACAATCTATTATTTTTAGCGGACTCAGCAGGATCCGTAAAAACCTACGATACTAATACAGATAAAATGCTTAAAGAATTTTACCCAGGCCATGGTGTTAGCTCACCTCTTGTATCTCCTGATAACAGTAAAAGCATTTACTTCTTATCTTTTGGCGCAAACTTGTTTCACTTAACGTATGGCTGGAAACCTGATTTAGGAGTCTATTAATATGCGATTTAGTCTTATTCTTATTTTATCCTGCACATTGATCTCTTGCTCACTTACTAAGTGTAGACAAAAAAAAGATGAAAAAACTTTTGTAGAGCAAGTTGAAAACCTACCAAACTTTAAATCAAAAGGACCTAAGTCAATCAAGGCCGGAGATCTAGAGACAGTGAGAGTGTATAAGGCAGATGGTACTAGACAGTGCGAGGGGAATAGACCGACTCCAATCACTGAGTTAAAAGAACAACTAGAGTCCAATGGCATTCGTGTTTTAAAGGTAGAGCATACCTCGGACGGGGTTATGCACACACAATCTTGCGGTTCTGAAACAGGCCGAGTTTACGTATTTGATATACAAAAACTAAACCTTCCTAAGGCCCTTAAGTTTGGTTATAAAAACTTTGGTAATTTATAACCACAACTCATCTGTATAATTAAATAGACACTGCTTTTTAATTTTTTGCAGATACTTGTGAATTGATTCTGAGAACTGGAACTCTGGAACCACATAAAGCCCCCACAAATGGGCCGCTAATAAGATATCTTTAATTGTTAAGTTTGATGACTGATAAAATGGTATCAGTTCTTGCTCTAGCTTATGTAAAAGGGGAGCCAAGTCTTTTAAAAAATCCTCTTTTCTTGCTACTAAGTTTTTAAACGGACCTCTTTTAGGTTCTTTTTTCTTTAAAACATAGTCTCTAGCAGATGCCGAGAACTCTTTTGTATATATCCAGACTGGCCAAGCCAAACTGTGTATAGGTTTTCCCAGCTGATCTAAATAATCCTCAAATCCTTTTCTATCAGCACTTGCGTAGAAATCTTTGGTGGCAAGTTGGTTTTCAGAGTCTAACTTTAAAATAATATCTAAGCTCTCACACATAGCACCGTCACTGTCTTCCCAAATTGGCAGCATTTTTTTGCCAATCAGGTCCGTAGGGGTGGCTTCGTCATCATAACTAATCACATTAGAGACATAAGGAATGTCTAAATAGCCTAAAGCTAGGCGAACTCGTATACAATAAGGGCAGTGTGGAAAATGATATAGCGCACTCATGGGGCCACCTCTAGCATATGCAAAAAAAATGATCACTAGTGAACTTAAGACAACTAGCATTATCTTTATCTAAGCTTTGTCGTAAGCCTCTATTTTTGTTAAAAAAATCTATCTTAAAAAGGAAAGGGTTACAATGTTGAAACGTGGTTTTTTAGTACTTTCTATAATGTTTTTAGGTATGACTGGTTGTTTAGATAAAAAGGGGGACTTAGGTTCTGCCGATAACCCAGTTAAATTGTTTTTTGTTCCGTCAGTAGATGCAAACCTAATCGCTGACAAATCTAAAATTGTAAAAAAATATTTAGAAGAACATACACCTTATAAGTATGATATCCGCGTACCTTCTAGTTACGTTGCAGTGGTAGAAGCTTTTGGTACAAACCGTGCTGATGTAGCTGCTCTTAATACGTTTGGATACATCATGGCCCACGAAAAATATGGTGTTCAAGCGATGATTACTTTAATCCGCCATGGACAAGCAAAATATAGATCTCAAATCGTAGCTCGTGCTGATAGTAGTGTAAAAAAAGTAGCTGACCTAAATGGTAAAAAGTTTGCCTACGTTGATCCAGCTTCTACCTCTGGCTACTTATTACCTGCTAAAATGTTTTTAGATCGAAACATCAAGCCATCTGAAACTGTATTCGCACAAAAGCACGACAACGTAATTACTATGGTTTATCAAAAGCAAGTAGATGCTGGAGCTACTTTTTACTCTCCGCCATCTCCACGCGGAGTAGAGGATGCTAGACGTCTAGTAAAGACACAATATCCAGATATCGAAAAAGAAGTAGTAATCGTAGAACTTACAGATGAGATCCCTAACGATCCAATCGTAATTCGTAAAACTCTTCCAGAGGATATGAAAAAGATCATTCAATCAGCCTTTATAGATTTTATTGCAACCCCTGAAGGAAAGGCTGCATTTAACGATTTATATGGAGCGGATTCATTTATCACAACAACAGATAAAGAATACGACTCTGTAAGAGAAATCTTAAAATCTTTAGGCAAGAGCGCCTCTAGCTTGGTGAAATAAATGGATACAATATTAAAGATAAATAACCTTCAAAAAACTTACCCTAATGGTGTTACTGCGCTAAAGGGTGTTAGCTTTGATGTTAAAAAAGGTGAGTTTTTGGTTATTATTGGTTTATCTGGATCTGGTAAGTCCACACTTCTTCGCTGTATCAACCGTCTGCACGATCCTACAGGTGGCGAGATTATTTTTCATGATAAAGATATTGCTAAAGTAACTGGGCGTGAAGTTCGTTATTTACGCCGTAAAATAGGAATGATTTTTCAACATTTTAACTTGGTTGAAAGACATTCTGTCATTAAAAATGTCTTAATGGGTGCACTATCAAGAACGTCTACTCTTGGTAGCTTATTTGGTTTTTTTAACCAAAAAGATAAAGACAACGCCTTAAAGTATCTTAAACTAGTTGGAATTGACTCTAAAGCAAACAATAGAGCTGACCAATTATCCGGAGGACAACAGCAAA
>JAGRAL010000228.1 GCA_020434605.1 Bdellovibrionales bacterium | reverse complement strand
TACCCTTTAGCACATGAAACCAATCAAGGTATTGTTTGTTTGCCTAGGAAACATCTGTAGATCTCCTACAGCTGAGGCCGTTTTTTCAGACTATGCAAAAAACTCTAAATTAAATCTTCAGGTCGATTCGGCTGGCACAGGTGCGTATCACATTGGTGATCCTCCTGACCCTAGATCTATCGCGTGCGCAAGCTTACGTGGCTACAAGATGTCACATTTAAAGGCGCGCCAAATACAAGTAGAAGACTTTTATGAGTTTGACCACATTCTTGCCATGGATGAGTCTAACCTTGCTAACATACTAGATATCAAGCCAATCAATAGTGAAGCAAAGATCGAACTTTTTTTAAACTACAGTAGCAAGAAACTAAAAGACTTATCCGTGCCGGATCCTTACTGGAGCGGAGAAGATGGCTTCAATACTGTTTTAGATCTTATTGAAGACGCATCAAAAAACTTAATCAAGTATTACCAGGACAGGAACTTATGATAAAACACCTTCTACCCGCCTGGTTGCCATTATTATTACTAATTACCTTTTTAGGTTGTCAGAGTTTTGAGACAACAAGTCAAAAGACAACGACAACAACTAAGGCCCCACTTATTAAAAGCTGTCCCAAAGCAACTAAAAGAATATTTGTAAACTCTGAATTACAAATTTGTGGGAATCCTATTTTGAAAAATAAAAATTTTATTGTGATTAAGAATTTAAATCTTCTAAGAAGAATTTCTTCTAAGAGTTTTAATATTGAATTTGTTGCAAAAGATTTTCAGTTATTTAAGTGGAGTAGCTATAAAAAAAATCAATTGATTGAAATCATGCCGATTTATTTAAACAACCGTTATAAATTATTAAACGTATCTGAATTTATAATGAAGTGTTCGCACAAAAATTGTCTAAAGTTTGTCGATAATTGTGAGGTAAGTGCAAACGAACAACTCTTTCCTATGATTTCATATAGAATAAAATATCATTTGCTTACGGAACACGTCGATACACTTAAGCAAATAACTAACGAATCGATTTTACAACAACTAGTCTGGCAAAGTGCAAATGGTGATTTACGAGCGAAGTCTATTCTGATAAACTATAAAGACTGGTTAAATGTAAAGCCGCACATGCAGACAAGATTTGATCACTTTAAAAAAATTGTTGAAAGAAAATCTAAAAATATGTGTATAGGTAAACAACATCAATTCGTTACTAATCTTTGAGCAGGGAATAAATGTTACTAAATCAAATCAACTTAAATCATCTACACGTATTTGCTGAAGTATATAAAACAAAAAGTATGACGATTGCTGCAGAAAAACTGCACTTAACACAGTCTGGTGTAAGTCAGCATATTAAGGCTCTTGAAGACAGTCTTAAGATCACTCTTTTTGATCGTATCAACCAAAGAATTATTCCTACTGCTGCTGCCGCTGATCTGTACGAACAGTGTAACCTTGGATTAGATACAATCGAAAAAGCACTTTGGAAAATCAGAGGGGACTCTACTGAATTAGGTGGTATTATTAATATTGGTATGCCAATTGAGTTTGGTAATAGTTTAATTATACCTTTGCTATCTAAATTTGGAAAAGCTCACAAGAATATTAAATATCAAATCTATTTAGATTTTGCTAACAAGCTAAATGAAATGTTACTTGACGGTGAAATTGATTTTGCTTTTGTCGATGACTATAAAATGGATAAGAGAATCCAAACTGAAATCATCTATACAGAGCGCCTAGCTTTATGTACTCATGCTGATAACGTACAAATGGATACGACTACAGACAGAAAGTACTTTGAGAACCTGTCTTACGTAGATTATCAAAAAGACGCTCCCATTCTTAATATGTGGTTTGAGCATCACCTGGGTAGTAAACTAAATGTAAACGTAAGAGCCTATGTGATGGATGTACAAGGTATTGCCAGATTTATTACAAATGGCTTTGCGGCTGGTATTTTACCAATGCACGTAATCAGAAAGCTTGAGACTGAAGGTCATAAAGTTCATATTTTCAAAGTAAAAGATAAAGAACTAGAAAAGCATGTTAGTGTGGCCTTTATAAACAATAAAACACAAAGTCGTTCTGCAGCTCAGTGTCTTAAGTTTTTACAAGACTCATTAAGACAGCACTAGTCTTAACTATTTATGCATTAGGTCCATCAAATCCAGGTCGGCATACTTTCGTATGCCTTTTGCTAAGTACTGCATTATAAATAATAGACAGATCAGGGATGGAATTAAAATCACTAAGTATCCCATCCATGTCATTCTAGAGATTTGTTCATTTAGAGCATTTGATCTTTGCACTTCGGTTAGACCAGCATCCAATTTAGTAAAAATATTATAAGCCAGTACAAAATTTAAAAAAGCACTTAGAAAAAAGGAATACGATAAATAGACATTTGTCTTTTTTAAATGTTGATGAAAATTTGTTTTTGTTTGTTTTTCAACTAAAGCTTTCTCTAATTCATCTACCTTAAACATATTTGGGTTTAATATAAGTTGTTCAATAAAAGGTTTTTTACCGTAAAAAGAATTAAAATATACAAAGAGCCCTATCAAGAGTGGAAACCCCGCCTCTTTTAGTGCAAACCATTTTCCCTCAAGCTGGAGGAGTGCAAAGCCACCAGTTAATAATGTATTTAAAAACCCTAATATAGAAATCCAATTTGTTTTACGTGTAGTATAGTATTCATATAGAAAAAATAAGGTTGGAAAAGATAAAGCCAAAAGTAGTGTATGAAATGCCCCAAGACTCTCTGTCAGTTTATTAAGAACTATGACGGGTAATGCAATATTAAAGGCAATATTAGCTAACGCTGACATCGGTGATTCTTGTTTTGCTTTAGTCAAGCTTCTCTCCCATTTTAACAGGCCCTGGTTTTGTAGAAGTAACTTTCTTTGCTATTTCTTTATCAAGT
>JAGRAL010000227.1 GCA_020434605.1 Bdellovibrionales bacterium | reverse complement strand
GGGGTGCCGTTGCAAAATTTAGAATGGATTTACCAGATATATCTTTGGGCAGCGTGAGAATACGAATTGCGCCAAATGGAAAAGTAGGGCTTTGGCTAGATTTACCTAATGTTACAGTTAAAGAATTATTAGATGAAAGACAGTGGTTTGAAAGAACTTTAAAGTGGGCCTATATAGAAATAGGCCAAAAGCGTAAAAAGTTAGAATTTATAAACGGAAAACACCATCTAATTGAAGAGAAAAATAAAAAATGGTTTGAGACCTATTTAGGTAAAAACTTAAAAGCATTTCCTATTTACGGGAAGGTTGGTGAGTTTACGCAACCAGGCTTTAGAGCTAACAAAAAGTTAATTCAAACTGTAGGGGCTATGGTAGAAGGGGATAATTTAAGAGTTTTGGAATTGTGCTCGGGATCAGGTAACTTTTCCTTTCATTTGGCATCTATGAATCATCATGTAACCGCTGTGGAAGTAGATGAAACTTCTATTCAAGCGATGAAAAAATCTTTAGAGGATTTTGAAAATAAAAATTTAATTGAGATTACAAAAGTAAATCTACATGGAAAAGATCCAAAAATTAAAATGTTGTTTGAGGATAAAGATATAGTACTAGCTGACCCTCCTAGATCAGGATTGGGAAAAAGTTTAGACGTACTTTCTACGATCAAAGATCTTCCTGCTAAATTTATCTATGTTTCTTGTTTTCCAGAGTCTTTTTTGAAAGATATAAGCTCTTTAAAAGAACTTGGATACGAACTTAAACGCATCGAAGCTGTAGATCAGTTTCCACAAAGTAAACATATCGAACTTATCGGTTTGTTAGAGCTTGTTAAATAGAGATTATACCTTAAAGCGGTTAGGCTCTATGGTGTCTACCCAATTTTTATAATTTTTAAATACTTCGTCAATTTCTGCTGGCGGTTGTACAGGTCCGATATGTACTGTAAGTTTTCCGCGCTTCGCAAAACCTTGACCCTTGGGCCATAAGTTATTTGCATTTTCTAGATATAAAAACAGAATTGGCGTATCAGATTTTTGTGCAAACACACTAACACCTCTTTTAAAAGTATGTATGTAGCCATCTGGGGTTCGTGTTCCCTCTGGAAAAAGAATCATCCAAATTTCTTTTAAATCAGTTAACATACGCATACATAGGCGTATGGCTTCTCCATTTCTTCCTTTACGATCTATAGGAATTGCGCGGATGCAATGCTTTGAAAAATAACTGATCCAAGGGTTAGAGAAAAAATAATCTTTGGCTGCAGCTGAGTATTGTCTATGCCAATATCTAAGAGGAATAGCGGCTGCGATAGAAATGGCATCCAAATGAGAAGAATGGTTTGAGATGATAATTAGCTTAGGGTGCTTTTCATAGATTTCTCTAAAGCTCCCTTTCACATCGAGTTTGATGTAAAATCTAAAAAATAATCTTTTTAAAAAATAGGCCCAAATCCACTCTATGGCTCGTTCAAACAAAGAGGGGTTTTGACTGATAAGCGGTAAATGCCGCAAATGCGGAGGAAGTTGTGTCCACTGCTGGTTTTGGTATTCCCATTTTTTCATGCGTACTTCTGGATAAGAATTAAGGCGTAATAATAAATAGGAGCAACATAGATCAATCTATCCATTCGATCTATGATACCACCTCTACCAAAAATATAGGCACCGACGTCTTTGATGCCAAGGTCTCTGCGTAACACTCCCATAGATATATCACCTAAGCCCCCAACTAGTGAAGCGATTAGACCAGATACGATCCAGTAAATATCACCTTCAACTGGCAATACGTTACGTATGCCTCTAGCTAGTAAAAGAGTAGATATTATTCCAATAATCATCCCCTCTAAGCTTCTGCGTGGAGCTATTTTTTCGATGTAATTGATTTTTCCAAAAAGCTTACTCCAACTAAGAATGATTGTGTCGTAAAACTCAGTGAGTATTACGATGTAAACAATATATCTGGCGCCATCTTGCCATTTAGTTAAAATCGCGAGGTGTAAAAATGACCAGCCGATAAAAATATATGCAATTGTTGATAAGGCAGTAAATTGTAACATCCCCTTAAATTCATTTTTAAGTAGAGGTATTAAGAAAAGAATCCCCAGTAAAAACATGGGTAAGATATTATAAAGGTAATAGTACTCATAGTGAATTAAGAGAACTGCACCAACAGTTGTTGCATAAATGGTCCACGCAAAAAGATACTGAGTATATAGACCGGTCATTTTAAAAAACTCTTTTAAAGCGAGGAGGGCAATGATTGCAAATCCAATGAGTGGAATGGGGTAGCTTAACCCCAGTATAGCACAAACAATAGGTAGAGCACCTAGCCATGACAAGTAAATCATCCAAGCCGTTTTAAAGTTAATAGACTTCTTTCTTAGGGGGAACAGTATCAGGCCAATAGCTCCCATGTAGGAGAATATGCCCATGATTGTTTTTTGATAAATTGGATCGAGCCATGCTCCTAGGTATTGAGTCACTTTTTCACCTCGATAGAATAGTCACTGATTTTTTTATATAGACTTGAGCGCGAAATTCCTAAAACTTTTGCTGCAGAATCTATATCGCGATCTATCTCTAAAGCTTTTTCTATAACCTTCTTTTCGTACTGGTTCATTAGCGTTGTTAAACCTAAGCTCAAGTCAATCACGTCATTTGGAGAAGATAGAACCTTACCTTTTATAATAGTATCTACATCTTCTGGCCGAATAATAGGAAGTGGAGATGAAAAACATAACTGCTCGCATACTCTTTTTAGTTCTCGCACATTCCCTGGCCAATCATATTTTTTTAACTGATCTATAGCTTCGTCAGATAAAATTTTGTTTCTTCTTGGTTTTTCATTTTCTAGAAAATATTTAGTGAGCTCCTTAATATCATCGGTGCGGCTTCTAAGTGGCGGAAGTAATAATTTTTTTCCATTTAAACGCCACATGAGATCTTCTCTAAATTTTCCTTCCTTTACCATTAACTCTAAATTTTTATTGGTAGCAACAATCACTCTCGCATTTACCTTTATTGCTTCTTTGCTACCGACTCGTCGTACTTCTCCATTTTCTAAAAAGCGTAGCAATTTTGCCTGAAGTGATAGTGGCAAGGCTTCAATCTCATCTAAAAATAAATCACCGCCATTTGCGGCCTCAGCTAAGCCCATTTTGTTTTGATCAGCTCCTGTAAATGCTCCTTTTACATGTCCAAATACCTCGGACTCAAACACCGCTTCGGGTAGTGCCGCTACATTGACTGAAATAAATGGTCTATTTGTATTTGAGCTGTAAAGAAGCTTTGAAACTACTTCTTTTCCGGTTCCAGATTCGCCTTCGATAAGTATGGGTCCAGGCTCTCCAGCTAACTCAGCTATTTTTCGTTTTACTGCTACCTATCCAAGGAATAAAAGATTGTGAGCTACGTAATGTGGCGCTATTTAACAGAATGTGATATTCAATTTTTTCAAGGATTAGATGTATTTCTTCAGTAGTTAGTGGCTTTGCTAAAAACCTTGTGGCTCCTGCTTTTAAACATTCTTCCATTAGGTCTCGGTCCAAGTCACCTGAGATAGTTACAATCTCTAGGTTACCTTGTTGTTTTGCTAAGTGTCTTACAACCTTTAGACCCTCAGGTTTTGTGATGTCACCGGTCAAATGCATGTCTACAAAAGCAGCATGAAAGAAGTCTTTAGGTACGTCTTCAAGAGTTTTGACTCCTGTCATCAACCAGTTTTCTGGTAAGGCTAAACGAATCGATTGGTGAATTAAATCATCATCATCTACAACTAAAAGTTTTAGCTTTTGATTTGGCAAAATCAGTCTCCTGTACAATAATATATATGACCTATATTATTTTTTCTCTTAGTACATTAGTCAAATACTTGAAGGAATGCGAATGAAGATATTATTACTAGAAAATATACATCCTAAGACAGTTGAAATCTTAAGAGCTGAGGGCTTCGAGTTAGAGCTATTAAAAACTGCTCTCAGTGAAGAGGAACTGTCTACTAAACTAAAAGGATTTCAAGTACTAGGTATTAGATCTAAGACGCAAGTGAGTGAGAGAGTATTGGCTTCTAACCCACATTTGTTAACCATAGGCGCTTTTTGTATTGGTACAAATCAAA
>JAGRAL010000226.1 GCA_020434605.1 Bdellovibrionales bacterium | reverse complement strand
GATCTTTAAACATAAACTGTAATTTCTTAGGGCCATCGACACGATCTACTCTTAAGAAAGTAATTTGATCTTTATCGGTAGCTAGCGAATCAGATTTACCTCCGATTTGCATTACAGCACCTGATAGCTCATCCTTAGAAAAAAGCCCCAAGTCTGCACCATCAGGTAGTTCCTCTGGTCTTTCTTTAGTACAAGCAACTGCAAACACTAAACTCACAGCCACTAAACTTTTTATTAATAATTTATTCATCTTGAATATCCCCCTAATTAACTAATTGTAAATATGCATAAACGGTCGAACTATCTTCATCGAAAAGGCTTACGTTCGAATCACCGTTAGGTTTTAACAAACCGCCTTCATTTGAGTGCCCTACGCCAATAGTGGTCATAGCGTTTACGGCATACGATATTTCTTGTGCCCATGTAAAACTCTCCTTTTGATTGTTTTTATAAGTTCTTGAAAGCCCATATATAAGAATTGTACTTACATTCCATTTTTCAGTAAGATCATACCCAAGATCTACCCTCTCAGATAAGGCGTACTCGATATTAGAATTTCCACTTGTAGCAGTCTCAAAATCATGAAAGTTTTTTGTTACTCTGGTTCGTGCAGATAAAGTCAAACCGATCAAACCTACAGCCTCAGCCTTTAATTTTGGCGTTACATCCATAGCAAGACCTACTTTTAATCCCTGACGATCTTTTAATTCTTCACTTACTGGCAAAATCAAACGCGCACTACTTGCAAGATCAATAAAGGTAAAAGGAATGGCTTTTCTTCCATAAATAAGATTCGTAGTTGAAAGTTCAAATCTTTCTTCGTCTTGAAAGTCTTTACTTATTTCTGTAAGCAGCGAAACACTGTCTTCATTTTTTAAGTTCCACTTAGGTACCAGCGTTAACGTACTAGTGTCTGCAAACTTGTCGCTATCGCGTTCGTAAAGATTTGATTTGTAGTCTAATACTGCTGTGTATTGAAACTTGGGTTTTGCCGCTTGAATCACTTGCTCGGATGATGCAAGGCTAGTGTTTGCAGCATCGGCAGCAAATGTGAATTGGCACCATGTTAAAACAACAAAGAATAAATGCACCACTTTGACCCCCCACTCAGCCTAGTTACAAAAACTAGACCAAGATCCCCATACAAATTTAATACTGAATTTAATCACTTAGAAGGGGTTTTGGTGTCAAAGAAGACTTAAGTAATTTTTACGCAGATATAACGGTAGCATTTTGTCCTACTTACACAGATTCAATTTAGACTGCCTATTATAGCCTCTGATTCATAGCATCCCTTATAGAGTACCAAATCAGCGCTTATATCTTTTTTTCCGCTTTCTATTGACGAAAGCCGTTTTGAACACAAAATATAAATACAACAGAAGGAGCTAGAATATGTTTAATCGAATCTTCTCAGGGTTTAAGCGCTATGGCTTATTGCTATTTATTAATTTAGCCATGGTCTTAACCATTTCCGTAGTGGTTCACTTACTTGGCTTAGGGCATTGGTTAGATGCTCAAGGAATCAACTATGATGCTTTATTTGGCTTATGCTTGATTTGGGGCTTCGCAGGAGCTTTTATCTCGCTGATGCTTTCTAAATTTATGGCAAAAAGAATGTTTGGGCTTCATATGATTCAACCAAACACTACAAATACCACCGAGAGACAACTAACTGATATGGTCTATAAGTTATCTAGAGCGGCTGGCTTAAAGAAAATGCCTGAGATTGGAATGTATGAATCCAATGAGGTAAATGCATTTGCTACAGGTCCAAGCAGATCAAATTCTTTGGTTGCTGTTTCAACAGGTTTGCTTCGTCGTATGGATGCTGACCAAGTAGAAGGCGTTTTAGGTCACGAAGTGGCCCACATCGCTAACGGTGATATGGTTACCATGACTCTTATTCAGGGTGTGATGAACGCGTTTGTGATGTTCTTAGCACGAGTAATTGCCACTGTAATTGCAAGAAATGGGGACCGTAACAACAATGGCCCATCTTATTTAGTGATCTTTTTACTCGAAATGGTCTTAGGGTTCTTTGCTATGTTCGCCGTATCTTACTTTTCTAGATTACGAGAGTACCGTGCGGATAAAGGTGGTGCGAGATTAGCTGGGCGTGAAAAAATGATTTCAGCCTTAAAAGCTCTAGCAGGGACTGAAGAAAGCATTGATTCTTCACACAAAGCTTTTGCAAGCTTAAAAATTTCGGGCCGTGGTATTATGAAGTTCATGTCCACTCACCCACCCTTGTCAGATCGAATTCGTCGGCTAGAAATGGGAAGATAGCTTGCCAATATCCATCATGCGCCCTAAAATTGGGCGTAGATGGTTGACCGTTTACGATTAAAAAGTGCTCTTAAAGAGCTATCTAATGAGATAGAAAAAATCACTGGTATTCAGATTGAGCGCCTCAATGACCGCGAAATTTTACTATTAAATACTGTCGCAGTCTTTGTTGGAATTATCACCGGCTATGTATCTATTGGTTTTAGATGGCTGATCCACATCTTTCAAAACTATATTTTAGAAAATCAATACAGTTTGGAGCCAGCCGATTTTGCAAATAACATTTTGGGAAATTGGTTTTATATCGTTCCACCAATTGGATTTCTAATTGTCGTCACCCTTACAAAATGGTTAGCCCCCGAAGCCGGTGGCCATGGGGTACCTGAAGTAATAGAAGCACTTGTAACAAAAGCCGGTCGCATTAGGGGCCGTATTGTAGCGGTAAAAGGTTTGTCTTCTGCACTCACGATAGCAGCCGGAGGATCCGTTGGTAAAGAAGGTCCTATTGTTCAAATTGGTGCTGCCGGCGGGTCACTTCTGGGTCAGCTTTTTAGAATGCCGCCAAAGGGAGTAAA
>JAGRAL010000225.1 GCA_020434605.1 Bdellovibrionales bacterium | reverse complement strand
CCGCATTGTTAAACACACCGCCAGTAGATTTTCTAACGATTTCCTCTAGGCCCAGATTTTCCATATCTGTTCCTTTGATTAAATTATTTAAATTATCTACATATGCTTTGTGATGTTTACCGTAGTGAAAATCTAATGTTTCAGCTGAAATATGAGGTGTTAATGCATCTTTTGAGTATGGTAACTCGGGCAGTTGTATAGCCATGATTTGCTCCTTTGCTAATGAGCATATAATCACTTAGCTTTTCGTAAGAAGCAAGTATTTGTCATAGAAGTCTATGCAGGCTCGTTGCAGCCCGTATTTTAATGCGTGGCTGTATATCTATAGTGTAATAGGTTCTATTTATAATCAGTGTTTGATGCTGCTTTTGTATTATTTAGAATCAATTTTTTTGAATCTCTAAAGACAGAAATGCTGTTTGTGTGCTTTCTAATTTTTTTATTAGGATTCATTACATAGTGATGAGCACAGTTCTTTGAGCAAGTTTCAAATTTAGCTTCAGCACTTAAACAACGCTCACAAACTTTTGCAACAGTGTCACACTTTACACAAGTGATTTCATTTTTTGAAGGCTGTCCGCAATGTGGGCATAAATCAAAAACTTTACTTGGTTTTAATTCTTGATCTACAGCAACTCTATGATCAAACACAAAACATTCACCCTCAAATTGATCTTGCGGGAATTCTTCGAGGTATTTTAAAATGCCATCTTTTAATTGAAATACATTGTTGTAGCCATGTTCTTTCATCTCTACTTGAGCCTTCTCACAGCGAATGCCCCCAGTACAGTAAATTAAAACCTTTTTTTCTTTAGGAATGTTTTGCGTTTCTAACCATTTTGGAAAATCTGTAAATTCAGTGATCGGCGGAGTAAGAGCATTCTTAAACTTACCTACCTCAGTTTCATACCAGTTTCTAGTATCAATTAAGATATAATCCTGCTCTTTTTTTAAAACTTCATTCCATTCTTGTGGGCTAAGGTGTGAGGGGTCTTTTTCGTTTGGTAATAAATCTGGGCGATTTAAAGTTACAATTTCATCGCGAATTTGTACTTTAAATCTTCTAAAAGGTATTACAGGCGCAGACGAAAACTTAATGCTTAAATCTTTAAAACCCTCAAATGTAGAGACATAACTTATAAAATTATCCAGATTATTTTTTTCTGCAGCTAGGGTTGTGTTGATCCCCTCAATACCCATAATCACTAGACCTTTTATTTGTAAAGCTTCCGCTTTTTCAATAAGCTTGTTTTTAACATCAAGTAGGCTGTCTTTTGGAATGGGGCTGAAGCGATAGAATGTAGCGATAGTAAAGTCTTGCATATGCCCATTTTTTAGGACTCTAGGGCTTTTCGGTCAAGAGCAAAATACTTATTCTTTACAGAAAAGTAAATTTTATTGAGAATAGCTAATAAGCGAGGTTTATTTTGGCAAAAGCAGGCGTAGTCGTAGGTAAGAAGGTCCCTAAGTTTAAGCTACCCTCCACAGAGGGGGACTTTTTTCGTTTAGATAAAATGAAGGGAAGGTACACTCTGCTTTATTTTTACCCCAAAGATAATACGCCAGGCTGCACGCAAGAGAGTATTGATTTTAAGAAATTACACAAAAAATTTCATTCTTTAGGTGTAAGTATCTACGGTATTTCTAGAGACTCTTTGCAAAGCCATGCAAAATTTATTGATAAACAGGGCTTACCATTTCCTCTATTAAGTGATGAAGAGGAGCTTGCTTGTCAGCTGTTTGATGTAATAAAGATGAAAAACCTTTACGGCAGAAAATTTAGAGGTATTGAGAGGTCAACATTCTTTATAGATCAAAAAGGGATCTTACAAGAAGAGTGGAGAAATGTACGGGTTCCCAATCATGTGCGCGATGTGTTTTCGCATGTAGAGAAGTATATAAAGTCTTTAGCTAAGTAGTCCAGCCCCAAAGTCTTCTTCGATTTTTCCGGTTAAATATAGTGAGCCGGTTACAACAATTAAATCTGTAGTCTTGGCTTGAGAAACGGCATACTGGAAGGCTTCTTTTGGATCGGCAATTGCTACGCAATTACTTGTTGAAAAGTGCTTCCAAAGTCTTTCATAATCCTCAAGTGTTTGTCCCTTAAAAGGACTTGTCGTCAAAATCAATTGTGACAAGGGAATATCTAACAGAGGATCAAATAATAAGTTTGGATCTCTACCCTCAGTAATACCGGCAATGATCCAAATTTTGTGATACTTTAAATATCGAACAATAGATGTAAAAGACTTTATCCCTTCAGGATTATGATCTCCAGATAAAAACACAGGGCAAGGAGCTATAGAGTTTTTTAACTGGCTAAATCGATGTGGCCATTTAACTTTAGATATTGCTTTGAGCTTGTTAAAATCGATTTGTATATTTAAAATATTTAAACAATACAGAGCCAGTAGTGTGTTATCAAAGCCTCTTTGCCCGATTAGGCTTAAAAGGAATCGTTCATCTTTATATAAAAGATATTGTTCCAGTGGACCCTTAGCATCGTAAGCATAATCGGATGTAAATTTAAGATCAGTTTTTAAATCAAA
>JAGRAL010000224.1 GCA_020434605.1 Bdellovibrionales bacterium | reverse complement strand
TCGGGCGTCTTTATTAGATGTACATCTACTGAGCGAGGCAATTTTGTAGTTAAAATTTTTAAAGCGCTTAACAAAAGAATCATAATGTTGAAAAGCCAGTATAGTAGTGGGGACAAGGACAGCAACCTGTCTTTTATCTTGCACAGCTTTAAAGGCAGCACGGATAGCGACTTCAGTTTTTCCAAAACCAACGTCACCACAAACAAGTCTGTCCATTGGTTTTTCAGAGGTCATATCAGAAATTACGTTTTCAATTACACTCAATTGATCTTCGGTTTCATCATAAGGGAAGGCATCTTCAAACTTATAGTATTCTTCATTACTAGCTGAAAAAGGCAGTTTAATCGCTTGTGCTCTTTGGGCATAGAGTCGCAATAACTCGGAGGCCACATCCCTAAGAGCATTTTTGACTTTGATTTTATTTTTTTCCCAAGTCTTAGTTCCTAGGCGGTCTAAAAAGTTTCCACCAGTATATTTTTGAATTTGATGAATTCTAAAAATGGGTAAATATAATTTGTCATTGTCTTTATAAGAGAGCTGTATTAACTCGCTCGTCACACCGTTGATATTAAGCTCTTTAAGCCCGTCAAATATGGCTACACCGTGAGAAACATGCACAACCTTGTCACCAGGTTGTAAGTCAGAAAAATGCAATTGATCAACACGTTGTTTTAAACTTCCTGCCTGCTTAGACTGTTTGGACGCCTTTTTACCAAAGAAAAAAGTTTCATTCAAAAACAAGAGCCTGTCCTCTTCTAAATACAGTGGCTCGGACAGATCTTGGTGAATGATATGAAGAAGAGTCTTGTCTGAATTTTGCTCATCAATAAGATGAGGTAAGTTTTCGGTTGATTCAGATTCTGAAAAAGAAATGTTGTGATCTGCAAATAAATGTATCAGGCGCTTTGATTTAGTAGCGGTGTTAATAAAAAAGAAAACACGCAAACCCTCTTCACGTCTAGCTGCCACCCAGTCTTGAAACTTATTTTCTTTAAAGCCAATACTTTCCTCAAAAAGTTTTTTCAAAGGAAGTATCGATGATGATTTTAACCGAAGAGAAGAGGAGTCATCACCTTCTAACTCAACAAGATCAAGTGAGATAGCTTTTTGAGGTAGACCTGCAAGTACAACATCAGCAGATGAAAACAGTGCATTAAAATTAGCGGTCACTATCTCATGTGCAGACAACTGATATAAACTTTGCTCCTCTTGTAAGTACTTATCTAAGCTCGCAGAGCAAGAAATAGAGTTTAGCTGCCACATCCGTGGCATAGTCGTAAAAAAATCAATAGGAAGATTTAGATTCTCATGTAAAAAGGGAAGATAAAAATCAATCTCTTGAAAATGGGTCAACCGTGCCAACTGAGCCGTAACACTTTTAATAAGCTCTTGTGGTACCTCACGCTTTTCGGTCTCGGTTCTAAGTCGTGACAAGGTAGTCTCAATGGTAGACTGATCATACAAAAATGATCCCGCTGGAATCAAAACGCAGGTGTTTGTGTGCGAAGTTGTAAGTTGCGTTTCTGCATTAAAAAATCGAATGGACTCTATTTGGTCGCCAAATAATTCTAGACGAATGGGGTCTGAATAGTACGGTGAAAAAATATCTACAATCCCACCCTTGTTAGCGAAAGTGCCAACGTCTTCAACCAAATCTACTGACTGATATCTTGAAGCAGTAAGCTGTTCAAAAAAATCAGGAGGTAATTCGTCGCCATTTTTTAAACTTAGCGTGTGAGCCACCAATGAACCGACAGGTAAAGTTTTTTGTGCTAGCGAAGGAAGAGAGGCGATAAAGATATCTCTAGGGCCTGGCTGCATAGCATGGGCCAAGAAGCGTAGGTTTTCTGCTGTACGGGTTTTATTTGGATATAGGCCCGAAAAAGGCGAAACATCGTAGCAAGTATAGCGATAAATTTGGCAATCAGTCTTAAAAACAAGCAGGTCAGCTTCGAGTTTTTTTGCGATCTCATCAGTTGCAACAACAAGAAGTGGTGGAAGATGGTCAGGGGCAAGCTGCCAAAGTTCTGAAAACACAAACGCAAATGTCGAAATAGAGTCGGTTCCATATAAACGGACTTTGCTTTGCCAGTCCTCGGGCGAAAAGCGGTTAAATATGGAAAGGTTTAAAGACATAGCAGTGCTATAATGAATTAATAGTACATTGACAATAAAATTAGTGTTTTAGATGATGTAGGACATGAATGTTTTTCTTGTTTTTATATCGTGCTTTGTCCTTTGGGGAATTCTATTGGGGATCCCTTATTTGGTCGCAAAAAAAGTAAATACAAAGGTTTTGGCAAGATATAAAGAAGTACGCAATATCGTTCCCCCGGAAGCGTATGTTCACAGTGTGTTTTTATACACGGTTGTTATATTTATTTTTTCAAATCTAATGTTTTTAGTAAAAGATGCCGGTGCACAGCATGTGTATAAGGTGTTAATCGCCGCCCTACTGACGGCATTTACATATCAAACACTCCGGCTGTTTAGGAAATAACATGTATATAAGCCTACTAATCACCTTGGTATTTCTGCTCTCCTCTCACCTGATCTATAAAACGGTAAGATATCATGTTGAAAAAAAATTATCACTAAGAGTAGTAAGGCTTTATGATATAAGGTACTTTACGGGAGAGGTAGTACGTCAAATACGCGGATACTTTCATAGACAACTAAATGTAAAAAACTATCTACTAAGTGTCACAGTATTGGGACTAATTACATTCTCTGTGTTTACTGACGTTCACTATAGTCTAACGGGTGTAAAAATTTTTGAAGTACAGCCATTTTTTTTAATATGTATTATAACTATGCTCGGGATTCTTCTATTAGAGAAAAATGAAAGGGTTCGGAGTTTATTGCACTTAAACCCCATTTTACTAGTTACAATTGCGTTAGCAAGCACAGGCATTAGTCAACCACTTATAGAAAAATCAAAAGGGGCATTTGAGGTTTTGGTTGGAGCGATGTTTTTACTTTTAGGTATATTTGTTGGCGTGCTTAGTAGTGAGTTTATTCAAAAAGAAACGGTAAAAAACTATTACCATAAACTAATATATAATCTATTTCAAATTTCGCTGTTCACTCATGTTTATACTTATCTATTAAGAACGATAGACGATGTAATGATAAAACTTTCTTTGATATGGGGCTTGTCGGTTTTGAGCTGCCTAACACTAACAGCTATTTTGTATGCAGCACCCATTATTAAAGCACAAGATTTAAGTCAAAAGGCAGCAAGAATGATTTTTTGGGCCCTAATAGTTTTTCAGGCCTCATTGATATTTGGAGTTAGATAATGATACTGGCAGGAGCAGGTGGGTTACTTTCTATAGCGGCGCTATTCGTTCAGGGGCACTACATCATTGCCTTCACACTGCTGCTGCTAAATCTGCTGCTTGCGGTCTACTTACTGTATGGAAAACTTTTAAAGAAAGATTGGTGGGGGAAAATAGAGATAGCCAAGGATGCATACTCTTTTGCAACCGCCGCACTAATAACTGGCGCCCTATATTGTTTGGTGGCGTGCTTGGGGTCAAAGGAGATAGAGCTACACAATGCTGATATCATGATGGTCTCAATCTATGTAGTTTTATTAGCGCTAATGTTTGTTGCTATAAAAATTCAAAAAGAGGAGGAGAGATGATTGCCTTTGCAATACTATTTCTTTTTAGTTTGTTTTTAGCAATAAAGCATATCTCTGATGTTCGAGGGCCCTATTATATTTGCGTTACGATCACAAACTTTAGTGCGTGGGTAGTTTTATACACGCAACCTGCTATAGGTAACGTGCTTATGTGTACGGGCCTGGGAGTAGCCGGACTCTTAATATATTTTATGATGAGAACAAAGCCATATGAAACGACTGAATAAAGCATTTATAGCCCTAGTGGTCTTAGTATCGGCGGCGTTAGTTGGTGGTTCGTGGTTGTACGGGCTCGACACAACACATAGTCAGGTTGCAATTTTTATTTTGGCGGGGCTTTTTGCTCTATACTACAATGAAAAAAATCTAATTTTATTAGATGTTATTATTCTGCCCCTTGCAGTGGCCGCTGTGTTTAGTAAGGGCTTAATGTCGTTTTGTATTGATAGCACAATTTTTTACTATTTAATTTATAGGTTTGGTCCAAATACGGAAGATCACAGTGTGTTTGGAATTATGTTGTTGTTGCCGCCACTATTGATTTCAAAGTTGATTAATATTTTGCCGGAGCCAATCATTATAACCGCCAGTTGGGTTACACTGGGAGTTGCCAGTATCAATTGGCCTGCAAAAAAATACGAATACAATGAAAGCAAAAAGTGGATTGAGTGGTTTTACTGTGCCATAGCGATTAGCTTGTATGTAGATATACAGCTATTTAATGTGATTAACGCGCAGTATGTTCTAGCAACCCTAGGCTTGCTTGCCATGTTGTCTGAGCTTCCAAAACTAGCAATGCTTTTGGGGCTACTAACGGTTCATAGCATTGGTGCCATCGATGCAAATGTAAATATGATTCTTTTTAGCACCTTATGGTTTGAGGTTTATGGCATTATTTTACTATGGTTACTAAGCCCATTTTATCTTAAACAGCCTGAAGCCATAGAAATCATGGGCATCTACTGTGTTGGACTAACAATCGCATACTTGAGCGTTGTAGATCTGTTCAATAAATCAAAATATAAAGAGTATTGGCAAGTAGGCGTATTGTTTTTTGTGATATTGATTCCGGCGTATGAAACAAAGTCACATTGGGAGTATATTCAAAATAACATAGAGGTGCAAAACTGGTTTGCCCTAATTCCAATATTAGCGACAGCGCTTGGCTCATATCTTGTGTTTACTTCAAAAATAAAACCACTGAGGGAGCGCTATAACCTAGCAAAGCTGACTTATGGTTTGTGGACCTCACAAGCGGTGAGCGAATCCCATGGCCTTGAGGTGCTAGAGTTTCAACAAGAAGAGGAAGTAAGGTTTGATTTAAAAGAGTCGCTAATCATTTTTATCATAGTTAGTGTCGCAATAGTTACAATGGGGTTTCTGTGTTTAGCATCGAAGGTATAAGCTTTTTTATTTGCTACTTGGCGATGGGCGTGTTGGCAGCTAACTTAGTGTCACGCCTCTATCTTAAAAAACTTAGTTTTAGAGCAGCTGACTTATTTTTATTGGCGTTAATAGCGGCGGGCCTGACTAATAATCATATTATAATTGAGTCCACAATCTTTTTTGGAATGCTAGTAAGTCTTTTTAAAGAGATAGTAATGTTTAAGGGGCGAAAACCAATAAAAGTTTTACTGTTTTTACTCCTGGCTATAAACTCTTGTGTTTTGTATTACATTCAAACGGGGCAGGGACAGTTTCACGAAATCCCGTTGGCTGTGGTGTGGCTGTTTGTAACTATGCTTATGTCTTTTCCGATCCTACAAACAAAACAACAAGAGGTTACAAGGCTTAGAAACGCTAGCTTTTTTCATTTTATATTTAGAGTCGCATCGGTTCTTTTTATTGGCAGGTACTTAGTAGACGGACAAATAAAGATTGAATTAATCTACTATTTATTGTCAGCGTTTATAATTTTACTGTGTATAAGTATCATTTCTCGAAAAATTGTTTTTACCAAAATGATATCACAAGCTCATGTGAGTGCAGTTGTACTAATGCTGGGCTTGTCATTTCCCCATAACGGCTTAGGTTTATTATTAATTATATCATCGTTGTTGTATGTCATCGACAGTGACTCAATTTCACTGCAATCACACAATCGCCGGTGGCTACAAATGCTGGAGTGGCCTACCTGGCAGAGCCCGGCGTTTATTTTGCTCATACTTGCTGTCCATGAAATAAAAAACGCCCCGCTACAGTTAAGGTCCATGTTTGTTGTATACGTACTATTGATTGGTGTAGTTAGTGTGTTTAAGCCAGAAAAAATCAATCAGGATAAAGCAGGCTCGCGCCAGCGAGACGTTGTGCTAACAAAAAGCCTTCTGCTGATCGTTGCAACGGTTGTATTGGAGGCATGGTTATGAATATTGAGACGGGAATAAATTTACAATCACTGCCACTTTTAGGCGTGCTAGCTATTTTGCTAATGTATAGAAAAACCACTAAAGAAATTGTAAGTCACTTATTACCAGCGGGGTTCTTGCTCTCCGCCTTGATTATGGTGGTAGAGAGTGGTTTACAGCAGTGGCCACCAATTGTGTTTTGTATATATTCTTTTATAAGTTTGCTACAAACCAAAAGAGGATATGAAACCTCAGGTGGCCGATTGATGCAGGCTCTCGTCATGCTACAAGGAGTGTTTGTAATAGAGAGCCTAAGCTCTGTCTCTATATATAAATTGTCCTGGGGATTAACAGCTATTTTACTGGTTCAAATGCTGCGAAATTATCTAGCCACTGATAAAAAGAAAATGACGGCGGTTGAACTTGCGTCTTACTGGCTGATCTTGCTTGTGATGTGGCCCGCTTTATTGCTGCACCCGGATTTTACAATGAATGCTGTTATAAGCAATGACCTTCCAAGAAGTCTTACTTTATTTTTAATGGGAGCGTCGTCGATCTGTCTGCTATTAGTTTACATTCCCTGGAAGGGTTATCGAAACCTCGTGGAGCTAAGTTGGTTAAACACAACATTGTTCTTTCACCTCTTACTTCAGGCTAAAATCATATTGGCAACAAAACTTTTTTATCCACAACTGTTTATTGGGTCATATGCTGCAAACAGCGTTAGATGGACGCTACTAATGTTACCTGTCTTAGTTTTAATTTTTATTGGTAGAGCATCAGACGGTTTAAAACGAGTGGCTGTCAGTAATTATTTAGCGGCAATGCTACTACTTTTGTTTTACAGCGCATCAGCACCACAAAATGAGCACATATTTTTTGTCGCAATTTTATTTCTAGGATTCTGTCATCTTGTACAGGCATGTGCCTACCGAACAGCCACGCCACATTTGCAATTAAAGGCAGGCTTAAAAAGTCGCATCTTATTAATAGTGAGCTTGTTTTTACCACTAATTCCGTTAAACGGCGCGCTAAGAATGTTTTTTCCTCAAGTTTTCAGCGGGGTATTTCAATGGGAAGAATATGCCACACTTTATTACTTTCCAAGCCTATTGACTCTAATTTTTACCATAGTTTCTATCGTTAATGCTCTAATTCTATGCAACGACAAGCTCTTGCTAAACCACCAAGATGTTTGGGTTCTTCGTAAATCAGACGTGCTTGTTGCTTTTAGTATGCTGCCTTTTATATTCCTTGGAATATACCCATCTCCTTTGTATAACTATATTCAAAAATATTTCATCTTTCCATAGGAAGGAGCCATATGATTTATCAACTTGGCCCAGTGCTATTCATGGCCACTCTATCACTCTTGTTTGGTGTGGTTGTTCTATTTCTTGTATCAAAGGTAGGACCAAAACTAAAACCAACAAAAGCAAAGCTAGAGTCGTATGAGTCTGGAATTTCAGGGCAACAAGCTTCAACAACTAAAGTTCCTGTAAAATTCTATCTTACAGCAATTCTATTTATTGTTTTTGATATAGAGGCCATTTTTATTTATCCATGGGCAGCAGTATTTAAAGATTTTTTAGCCGAAGGCTACGGATCTTTTATTTTAATTGAGATGGTTGTTTTTATGGCCACATTAGTTTGGGGACTTTTTTATATCTGGAAGGGCAAGGCCCTGGATTGGGAATAGAATATGCGAATGGATGCAATGGAAGCAGCGATAAATGCGCTGAAGTTAGTGGTTATATTTGGAATGATGATCCAAGCGGTTCCGCTTTTAGTTTGGCTTGAGAGAAGGGGATCGGCGTTTATACAACATAGATTTGGACCAAACCGTGTTGGACCTTTAGGTCTTTTACAGCTTTTGGCCGATGCCGTAAAATTTATAAACAAAGAAGAGTTTGTCCCTGGTAAAGGTCATCGATTATTATTTTTCTTGGCCCCAATATTAGCAATGATGCCAGGAGCTTTGGCAGTACTAGCAATACCTTTTTCAACCCCCATCGAAATTGCTGCATTTGATTTTGCCGGAAGCACCTGGGGGCCTTATCTTTTAAAGGTTCAAGGGGCTGATATTCCATTGGGTATCATCTATATTTTTGGCGTGTCCTCTTTAGCTACATATCCACTTTTGCTGGCAGGCTGGGGATCTAGTAATAAGTTTTCTTTGATGGGAGCTTTGCGAGCGAGCGCACAAATGATTTCTTATGAACTAGCAATGGGCCTGGCTGTTGTTGGTGTTATGATTATTTACGGAACGTTCTACCTAAATGAAATGATTGATATGCAACAAGGCCCAATGAACTTTATGTTTATGGGTAAAGAGGTTATTTTTCCCTATCTTCCTAACTGGGGAATTTTTTATCAGCCACTTGGCTTTTTATTGTTTCTTGTTTGTAGTTATGCAGAGGCAAACAGACTACCTTTTGACTTGCCAGAGGCCGAGGGTGAGTTAGTTGCCGGTTACCATACAGAGTATGGCGGCTTTAAAATGCTAATGTTTTTTATTGGTGAGTATGGCCACATGATAGTTTCTTCTTCCGTTGTTATTATATTTTATTTTGGCGGCTACTTAATTCCATTCCTATCCACAGAAGACTTGCGACAGTTACTTACAGGTTTTGTGGGAGAAGGAGCAATGCTGAGTCTGGCAACATCTCTTGTTTACTTGCTGTCTTTTATAATCAAACTAGTGATTTTTCTTTGGGTCTTTATCTGGGTGCGATGGTCGTTACCGAGGTTTAGATATGACCAGCTGATGGATTTGGGTTGGAAAACAATGTTACCGTGGGGCCTTTTAAATACATTTGTAACGATGCTTCTTGTGTATTTAGCACACGGATAAGGAATAAGTATGACATCGACAGTTTTATTTTATCTATTGCAATTTTTAATTTTGGCTTCAGCTCTTGGAGTGGTCTTAATTCCAAACCCAATTTACTGCGCGCTTATGTTGGCAGTAAGTATGATAGGCATATCAGCACTGTTTTTTAGCTTAGAGGCATACTTTGTGGCAGGGGTTCAGCTGATAGTTTATGCCGGCGCCGTCATGGTTTTATTCGTAATGGTTATCATGCTATTTAACTTAAAAAACGAAGTGGTCGCATTTAGCAAAGGACTTTTGTCAAAGGTGCTTAAGGTAAGCTTAAGCGTATTGATATTTGCTCTTATCGCCTCAAGTCTTTCTATGAGTTTTGCAGATCTTAACTCTTCGCAACTGCAGCCATATGAAAGCGCCATGCGTTCGGTAAAAGAGTTATCGGCACTGTTGTTTACTAAATATATATTCGCATTCGAAGCAATTAGTATTCTTTTAATATTAGTAGTAGTTGGGGCTGTTTCCCTAGCTAGAGCTAAAGGTGGTACACATGCCTCTGACAAGTAGTTTAACAGAAATTTCTTTGAACCATTATCTAATACTTTCAGCTGCGCTTTTTTGTATAGGCATGTTTGGTGTGATAATGCGTAAAAACGCGATCGTGATATTAATGTCTATCGAGCTGATGTTAAACGGAGTAAATGTGAGCTTTGTAGCATTTAGCCGATATCAAAATACTATGGATGGCTATGTAATAGTTTTCTTTGTTATGGCAATAGCCGCAGCAGAAGCCGCGGTTGGGTTGGCACTTGCAGTAGCAATCTTTAAGCGTTTTCGTGAAATTAACATTAGTTCGTTTGAGCATCTAAAGGGGTAATATGACATCGTTTTGGGTAGCAATTCTAATTTTATCTCCCTTGGTTGGATTTTTAATAAACGGCTTTCGCTGGAAAAGTAAAAACTATTTAGTATCTGGTGGTATAGCAACAGGTGCAATTACAATTTCTTTTATAGCAGCCATTAACTTACTTCTAGAGCTTATACATTTACCCGCGGCAGAGCGCACAATAATTGTTAAGTATTTTGATTGGATCAACGTAGGCATCCTAAATGTTCCGGCAGGATTTTTAGTGGATACAATCTCAGCAGTAATGATTTTGATCATTACAGGTATTGGTACACTCATTCACTTGTTTAGTGTTGGTTACATGAGCCACGATGAAAGACCAACTAAGTACTTCGCGTATTTAAATTTATTCGTATTTAATATGTTACTTCTAGTATTAGGAGAAAACTTATTGATTATGTTTATCGGCTGGGAAGGTGTGGGCCTTTGCTCGTACCTACTTATCGGTTTCTGGTTTTCAGATAAAGAAAAAGCAACGGCAGGGATGAAGGCTTTCGTGACAAATCGTATTGGTGATGCGGGATTACTACTTGGTATCTTCATTCTATTTATGCTTACTGGAACCTTAAGCTTTACTGAAATTCTTGCGGCCAACCTCACGCCAGAAACAGGCTGGGGGATTATCGGTGCTGCTTGTATCGCACTCTTTATCGGTGCGACCGGAAAGTCTGCTCAAATTCCACTATATGTTTGGCTCCCTGATGCGATGGCTGGTCCAACGCCAGTTTCTGCGCTTATCCATGCGGCAACCATGGTTACTGCCGGTATATATATGATCGTACGTTTAAATCCTCTATTTATGCTTTCACCAAACACGATGTTAGTGATAGCAATTGTTGGATGTCTAACGGCCTTTTTTGCTGCAAGTATGGGTTTACTTCAATGGGATATTAAAAAAATCTTGGCATACTCTACAGTGTCACAGCTAGGATATATGTTTTTAGCTTTAGGGGTTGGAGCATTTACAGCTGCGATGTTTCACTTAATGACACACGCATTTTTTAAAGCGCTGATGTTCTTAGGGTCTGGAAGTGTGATACACGCTATGCATGAAGAGCAAGATATTCGAAAAATGGGCGGTTTAAAAAAATACCTTCCGATCACCCATCTTACCTTTGTGATGGGTTGGCTTGCTATTATAGGCACTCCGCTATTTTCAGGCTTCTTCTCTAAGGATGAAATTTTATGGATGACATTCCATAGTCCAATGGGAAGTAAGTTGCTTTGGATTTTAGCTGTAATTACTGCTGGGATGACAGCATTTTACATGACTCGCTTAATGACAATGACATTCTGGGGTAAATCAAGAGTACCAAAAGATGTACATCCTCATGAAAGCCCACTAACAATGACAATACCACTAATGGTACTGGCGGTACTGTCCGTATTTGGTGGGTGGCTAGGTGTGCCTCATGCAATTTCAACAATACTACCAGGCCACATGCCAAATATTTTAGAACATTGGTTTGGTGCAAAAATTAGTGAGATCCCAAATATGGAACACGCTAGCTTAGCTCTAGAATACAGCTTAATGCTTGTATCAATTGCGGTTGCAGGCGGCTCAGCATTTTGGGCATATAAGTTATATACAACAAAACAAAAAACTTTAGATGCATTAACAGCAAAACTAAAGCCTCTACACACTGTTGTGTACAACAAATACTTTGTAGACGAGTTTTATTTTTCAAAAGTCATTAACCCGATAGTCGATGCAAGTAAGGGCTTATGGGAATATATAGATGTAGGCTTTATCGACAAAGCTACATATAAACTTTCAGGATTTGTGAATGATGCTGCACGAGGGGTAAGAAGTTTACAAAATGGAAACGTACAGCGCTACGCTCTCTATATGCTGATAGGTGTGTTTGTTACTTTATCCTTTGTGTTTTTGAAAAAAAAAATGGTTAGTTTAGTTTTATTTTTTCCACTGTTATGTGCTTTGATAGTTACACTCATTCCTAATGAAAAGTGGGTAAGACCGATAGCATTAGGCTTGTCGATTATTGAATTCGTATTTAGCTTGCACTTTATTTATCATTTCAAACCAAGTGCTGACTTACAATTTACAGAAAAGTTTAGCTGGATAGAGCAATTCAATATTTCCTACTTCGTAGGGATTGATGGTCTTTCGATATGGCTAGTTTTGCTAAGTACATTCTTAGTTCCGGTTATCATTTTGGCTAGCTGGGAAACTATTGGCACAAGAATAAAAACCTTTCATGCATGTATGTTTGTTTTATTAACGGCAATGCTAGGAAGCTTTGTATCTCTAGATTTAATTTTATATTACTGCTTCTGGGAACTTTCTCTAATTCCTATGTATTTAATTGTGGGTATTTGGGGTGGACCAAAAAGAATTTACGCCAGCATAAAGTTTTTTATCTTTACTATGCTGGGTTCGGTTTTCATGCTTTTAGCCATGATCGCACTGATGTTCTTAGCGCAAGAACAACTAGGTCAAATCACCTCAAATGTTCTAGATTTATATAAGTTGCAAATTCCTTTTGTGGAGGGAACATTTTTTAACCCTCAAATTTTACTGTTCTTAGCATTTGCTGCTGCGTTTGCGATTAAGGTTCCAATGTTTCCTGTGCACACATGGTTGCCAGACGCACATACAGAGGCACCAACACCAGGTTCAGTGATATTAGCTGGTGTGATGTTAAAAATGGGAACTTTTGGCTTTATTCGATTTGCTATGCCACTATTTCCTGAGGCAGTACATGAATTATCTTGGTTGTTTTTATTCTTAGGTGTGCTTGGTATTATTTATGGCGCGTTGGTTGCGATGGTTCAACCAGATATCAAAAAGCTAGTAGCGTATTCATCTGTTTCGCATATGGGTTATGTAATGATTGGTCTTTTTGCCCTTAACACGTATGGAACTACGGGTGCGCTTTACCAAATGTTAAACCACGGTATCAGCACAGGCGCGTTGTTCTTTTTAGTGGGTATGATCTACGAGAGAACTCACTCAAGAAAAATTGAAGACTACGGCGGGCTGGCTAAAGCGATGCCTATTTACACAATTTTCTTTGTGATTGTTACGATGTCCAGCATTGCGGTTCCTGGCACAAATGGGTTTATCGGTGAGTATCTTATTTTAATGGGAACGTTTATGACAGATAAACTATACGGCGCATTTGCAGTTACTGGTGTTGTCTTTGGTGCTGCCTATATGCTTTGGATGGTTAAGAAGGTTTTCTTTGGGCCTGCGGGTAAATTGGTTGAAGGCCAAAAGCTACCAGATCTTAACTGGAGAGAAATTTCTGTAATGACAATTATGACAATTATGATTTTTTGGATGGGTATATATCCAAAATTTTTCTTAGATGTAGCGAAGCCAAGTGTAGACCAATACACACAAACACTGGATAAGTACGCACTAAAAGTTATGGGTGCCGAGGCTGGAGAATAGAATGGATCAAATAGTAGGGATAAAAGACATAGTACTTATTTTACCAATCATTGCGTTGTTTGTAATTAGCTTATTGCCACTTACAATCAAGCTAATGAATAACAATCAGGAACAAAGATCGCACGCGACTCTTTTGCAAGGACTGATCGGAGTTTTATTTGCATTAGTATTTATTGGAATACAATCAAGCGGAGCGAACGTACTAGCATTTGATACGGCATTTATTTTTGACGGTATTAATCGATGGCTTTCGCTTTTAATTGTGACGATTGGTGGAGCAACCTTGTTCTTGTCTCATAGTAATATTAATACTAAGGGTGAACAGTTTTCTGAGCATACGTTTTTAATTTTAAATGCAATGATTGGAATGTTAATTCTATCGGCTTCAAGCGATCTTATCGTGACCTTTATTGGCTTAGAAATAATGTCTTTGGCGCTTTACGTTCTAGTGGCGCAAAGCAAAGAGCAAGTAATTGCGAAAGAAGCAGCGTTTAAGTATTTTATTTTAGGAAGCTTAGCTTCAGCTATGTTTTTATACGGAATTGCTTTAATTTATGGAAGCTCAGGAACAACATATATACCTGACATTGCTAAAATCGCACCGGAGTTGTTACAAAGCGATGTAATATTTAGTATCGGAAGCATTTTGCTTTTGGCAGGCTTACTGTTTAAAGTTTCAATTTTTCCATTTCACGCATGGACACCAGATGTATACCAAGGGGCGCCGACTCCGGTAACAGCCTTTATGTCTACTGGTGTAAAGGTAGCTACGTTTGCATTTTTACTAAGAATGTTTAGCATCGGCATGTTTGCTGAAAACGACACGGTCTTTTACATTATCCAGTGGTTAGCTGTACTAACGATACTAGTGGGTAATATTGGCGCTATCGTTCAATCTAACCTTAAAAGAATGTTAGCGTATTCAAGTGTCGCTCATTCTGGGTATGTATTAGTTGGCGTACTTGTTTTAGCAGCAAACCCTAAAGATGGCTTATCAATAGCAGCAGCAATGTACTATCTATTAACATATGTAATTGTTAACATCGGTGCTTTTGCTATTATAAATCTTTTTGAAAAATCCGAAGAAAAGCAAGTTACTATAGAGGACCTATCTGGCCTTGCAAGTGAACGCCCAATACTATCTTTTGTATTTGCGCTATTTATGCTTAGCTTAGCAGGAATTCCACCTTTAGCAGGGTTTTTTGGTAAGTTTTTTATTTTCGCAGCCGCAGTACAATACGGTTTTTATTGGGTAGCAATTTGGGGTGTCTTAGGTTCGGTTATATCTGTCTACTACTATTTACGACCGGTAATTCATATGTATATGAAAGATGTGGATCAAAAAATAGAAGTGATGAAGCAAGAACTTAGCTATATAGCAATTACTATCTGCGTGATTTTAATTTTAGTGGCAGGGGTATTGTCTACAAAATTTCTATCAACTATCCAGGCAGCTCTTTAGTTGTGCGGCATCATTAGATGCCGTACTCTCTTAAGCATCTAATGGCTGATAAAAATCCAATTTTTAAAATCTTTCCTAATATTTTAGGATTAAAGCTAAAGTGATCCATAAAAAATAATTCGTGATCTTGAGGGCTAGGATGCAGGTAGATATAGTCGACATTGGTTTTATGTTCGAACTTGTCACAAAACATCTCTACTAACTTTTTAGCGTGCTCCTCTGGCAAATTATTTTGTTTAAAATAATTTTGTATGTCCTCAGTCATTTCTTTAAACTTCTTCTTCTCTCTTATGAATCTGTAGATCTTTTGATGAACAACCTGATATAGAGCCTGGTTAATGATAACAGGAATTCCATACTCGTGAAGACTTCCCATTTCTTTATTAAAGTGATAGGGCTGTAAACTATAACTTGCTATCACAAGATCAGATCCAGTGTCTTCGGCGACATGAGAAGAAAGGGTATCTCTAATTTCGCCGTCAAAATAGTAGATCTCTTTCCCATCAGGTCGTTTTACTGGATATGGAGCAAACACAGGTGGCAGTGCAGTTGAAGCCGCAACAGCCTCGCTAATGTTGGCGTAATTGATCCACTTTATGTGTTCATGTTTTTTAGATTGTTCAAAATTACCAAATACCACTTTTCTAGTATGATTTAACTGTGTAGCGATAATATATAAATCCACACCAAGCTGCTCAAACCTATTTGCAGGTAGAGCCTCTTCTCTAAGGTATTTTTCGATACCAGAGGTATTAAACATCCCATTAACTTTAAAACCACTTTTTAGTAGAACCTCAAGGCCGCCAATAACGTTTGGCTTTTTAAAAAATGTCTTAGGCAAAAAATTCATCAGACCCGAGCTGTTAAGCTGATATATGTCTTTGTAACCAAGGGGACGTAAATAACCACTAGGGCTATCCTTTGAAGGAGCCATTTCTGAACCCATTCCAAATGACTGAATAAGGGTGTCGACAGAATACCCTGAAGCAAGATAGGAGCTTATGATCGCTCCAGCGCTTGAACCTAAATATACTTGTATAGGAATTTTATTTTCAGATGCAGAGACCTGTTTAGCTACCTCTGCTTTAGAGCCCCCAGTAAAAAGGAATCCTTTTTCTTGAAGTGCTAAACAAGCCCCTACATGAAAGGCGGCAGCTTTGATGCCACCGCCGCCCAAGCACAGCGCTACTCTTTGTTTATTGCCAAGCCTCATCTAAAGATTCTAGCGAAGAATATCCAGATAGCAATGGAGATTCATGACTAGGCAAATGATTAGGTCTTAGGCCCTAACGCGTTGCAATTTGAATAGTCAAACACAAGTTTGGGTAGTCAAAAAGGCTTTGGATAGGTAGATATGAGAGAGGGGGCAATCTATGCAAGATTCTTGGATGTCGTTAATAGAGTACTCAAATAAGTATAAAGTAAGTATATCTACACTCCGTAGAAAGATTAAATCGGATGAAGCTGAGTACTTATTTGAAGACGGAAAGTACTATCTAAAAGATTTAGACCCTAAACTTAGTTTAAAAAAAGAGCGCGATCGTAGGCACCACAAACCAGCGACAGCAAGTAAGCAGGTAAAAGAATCTGTAAGCCCCAAAAAAGAAGTACCCCCAATTCACAGTATTAAGGGAATAGAAGATAAAAAGTTCGAGTCCTCAGAAGCGGTCTTTACCACAGCAAACAGACTACTAGACGAGCTCAAAAAGGCATATTCCTTTATTCTTCACGAAAAAGAAGACCAAATATTGCAACTTAAGGGTGAAGTTGGCGACCTAAAGACGCTGGTTCGAGTTTTAGAAGACGAACTTCTAAAGTGTAAAACTAAATAATATTTATATAAACGGTCCACTAATCCGGACAAAATCCCAAAACTAAAAAATTCAAAAGATAATTTTCTCCTTAAAACGAATAAGGGGCGTTTGCGCTGGCATAAGCTGTGCAATAAGGCCCGTGTTAGCAAATGAGGACTAGGAGAAAAAATGAGTGTAAAAAGTATATTGTTAATTGTTATCAGCCTAACAGCAAAAGAAGTAATTGCGGACACGGCACTTCCTTATATTGGACCTGAAAACGCAAACTGCAAAGTTACTCAATCTAGTATGGAGTATGATGCTGGCTATGAAAGTAGTGAAGATTGTGAGGTTATATATGTTAAGCCTCCGGTCATTGGAAAGGTTATCACAAGAGATCCCTTCTCATTGAGAGAAGCAGAGCTATTATGCCCATCTATTGATAAACTATATGTACATGTTGCAGAATTAATTGATGAACAATCACAATTAGATCCAATAAAGAACATTCAAAGAATTAAAGAGTTGGCTAAACAAATAAAGTTGACTCGTGAATCTATCGAGGCCATTTCGGGTAATAATCCGGTTTCACATGTTAGTGCAGCCGCTAGTCTGGGGTGGACTGATCTGGTTCGTGAATACAAAAAATTAAATCCGTCTAAAACAGTACGGCCACTTCCAATTACAACGGGTTTATTTACAACTAAGGTATATGCAACTACTAACTTGGGAAGATTTTCGGATGCTGGCGTGCCTGGTGTGACTAATTTATCGGTAAATGGAATCACAATCCCTGAAGATGCAGGAACAATTGATGATATGGCAATACCATCAATCGTCGAAAAACTTACAACTGCTGATGGAAGCTCAACAGTATTTATGGGTGAGGCTGTGGGAATGTCTCTAACTCTAAATTTAAATGGAGCATGTGCACTACTAAACCAAAATCAAGCAGGTGGTCTTTTGGGAGGAACATATACATATTTTTATCCACTACAAACAAAAGCCAGCTACAAAGTGAAATTAAATGAAGTCTTATTTGAAAAGGCAATCTTTGACCTAGTTGCTAAAAAACAAAGAGTAATTAGCCTAGATGAGGCTATTGCTGCCACCAAAAACATTAAAGCGATTGATATTGATATCATAAATGATTTTTTCCCTGATTCAGAAGAAGGGAAAAGGCTTGAATCAGAGTATAAAGATGAAATTAATGCTGTAGCAGTACAAACTATACTAAGCAGTATTAGCGAAAAGACGAGCATCGCAATTGAGGTATCAAGATACAATCAGGCAGAAACTAGGTATTCGGTAAGTTGTCATCGACGATGGTTCCGCAAGGTATGCCATACATCTGCGTATACAGTAAATGTACCAAAAATAAACTGGGATAATGTTAAAAAAGAACTAGGGGAAATGATTGGGGGCGGAGAGGCCGGTGTAAACTCATACAGGAGTTTATACATGATGTCTACCTCAGCGATACTACCAGCAAAGGATGAAAAATGAAATACACACTAGCACTACTATTAATCGCAAGCGTTTCTCATGCAGACTTAATCAATGATAATATTAAGATCGGCTCTGCTACAGTCGGCGTGCAATTAGAAACTGAGACAGGAGATTATGCACTAGAATTGGAAAAGTTGATACGTCCTTATCTCACATTACAAAAAGAACAATTAGTTAATACTAACTGTAAAGGTGAGAGAGAGTTTGCAATAGCTATGGGATCAGAGTTTGAGGCAAGCAACTACTCTCTTAATAGAAAGCCTGTAGCCATGGAGTTTAACCTTGTTGAACCTGTAGATACACCCAACGTTGAGCAACAAATTAGAGCCATTGCAAAAAATAGAGGGTACAAGATAGATAAATTAAATAATGTATCACAAGGTTTTGCGACCTCACTTGCACTTAGATTTAAGTGGGAGCCGAGATCGATCGTAAAAAAGGGTGGAGAGAAACTGATTCAATCCATTGAAACAGAGCTGAACTCACAACTAGTAAAAGGAAAAAATGTAGAGACAAAATTTCATGCATTTGTTTGTGACATCCAGGATGGAAATGTAAAGGTAAGTGTAGATGCCAACTTTTCTATATCAAATAGAATGCGAATTGCTGGATCTATGTCAGCAAAACAAGTAAGGGTATTGTATCAACGATTGCAGAGTAAAAACATGAATCAAGCTTCACAGCAGCAAGAGGACTCTAGCAATTATACGTATAAGGCGATAAGAGCTGCAACGACAATGGCCTATGAAACCTTTAAAATGGGTTTTACTGATAGCTTTATACTAAGCGGAGATTTTACAAAAGTGTTCAACTCTATATACGAGTTTAATGACTTTTCGTTAGAGCCACTCAGCGGTGTAGACTTTGAAGCAATATCATCGAATTTAAATCATGAGTCAGCAGCGCAAAATGAAAGAAATATATCTATTGTAGATAGAGCTGTAAACTTGGTGGAGGAATAAATGAAATACGTAATAATAACTATATGCATATTGTCTGGGATAAATGCAAATGCGCAAGCGCGCAAGTATAGCAATTGCGATGTGGCAAGAAATATTATAGAGCCCGCTAACAGTCAGGGATTCTATATGAGTGAAGATTGTAAAATCGCGTATGTACTACCTCCGATTAATGGAAAAATTAAAATTGATAATTATGTACAATCACTAACGGACTCACAATGTAAGGCAGAGCTTTCGCTTTTAAACTTATTTGATGATAAGATAGCAAAGCTTGAAAAAGCACAGGTGGGCTTAGACAGAGCATATAAAGACCTTGAGAAAAAAGATGCTAAAATACAGAAGCTAAAAAAATACTGTAACCCACTAAGAACAATCGACGAAAAGTATGGCTTAGCATTAAGGCAATTTGATTTAGAGGTAGAAAAAAATGAAAAAACCATATCCCTTCTAGAATCGAACTATTCATTGTGTATGGGACAAGAAGACAGTGATAGCTGTGATAACCCAAAAGAAGAGATTGGCGACTTACGACAAGCGATAAATGAATTGAACGCTGAAAAAAGTGAGTATGAGTTTGAGCAGTCTAAAAATAAAATTGAGTTAGATTTTTGCGTTGCAGATACGGATCGGGAAATTGCGAACATACAAGCGGATGATCGCTATTATCAAGAGGAAAGTAAAAAGCTAGAAAAAGCAAGAGATGAATACTATACGTTACTAAAAGAAGAGATGAAACCGCTACTAAGTGAAGCTGGAGGCCATGTAACAGTAGGTTATTATTCGGGGCACAATGACCTTGTTAAACTGTTTAAAGCGGAAAATAAAAATCTATCATCCAAAGTTGAATTTGCGCCAGTAAGAGTGCGTAAGGCCATCATTGCATTTAATAGAATAACGAACGGTGTAAAAGCAGGAATGCCAGTTATACTTAAATCGAATATTTATGGCGTAGAAGCACCCGCCGAAGACGGTGAGGTTCAGCCAGAGCAGCTAATTAGCTCGGGAAGCAACTCAGCAAATATCACGTTTGGTGAAGCTGCCAGTGGTGATATGATCATAAATAAATACAGTGCTTGCACCTTATCCTCAGATTTTAACGGACTAAATGATTTACAACGAAAAGAAAAGTTTGCAGCTATGATCAAGCCAACAGTTGTATTTAATTATGAAGTGCAGGTGGATAGAAAAATTGGTATTAAATACAATGAAAGCCACTTGTACCAGCTAATTAAGAAGTCAAGTAGCCGTAGAGGATTTTTTAGAAGTCGCTCATCGGGCTCAATCACTGAAAAAAGTGAATCTAAAAAATGGATTCAAATATCGATAAAGTCACAAGATGATAGAGTGTCATTTGCGGACTCAGAAAAAATGATGATGGATATTCGTCGTGAATTTTTAGATTCGGCCCTATTAAAAGTAGCAAAAAGTTATCTAACAGAGGAGCAAGTGAGACTACAGGACCCGGGTTCAGATGGGGCCACAGGAGCTGCTCAACAATTAGAAAAGATTCCTAATGTTTATGCGCAGTATGCGGCAGTTGCACTAAACATTGGTAGTGCTTTGTTTGGTGGATCAAGCTCAGAGGCAAACATGACAAAGTTGGTCAGTGCACAACAGGAAGAGTTGCTTGAAGACAACAAAATGGTTAGTGAGTATGGTCAGCAAACCTTAACATCAGAAGCTACAAAATGAAATATGTAGCAATGTTTGCCACTCTATTGGTTTCATTAGCAATTAAAGCAGATTGGAAACAATCTGCTCAAAACCCAGTGCTTAGTATAGAAACTACAGCATATAGAGCTCTTGTAAACAATGATGAGCAGGTGTCTTGTGAGCACTTAGAGTTTAGGTATTCACAAATTGCAAACTTTCTTAAAGATTTAGATTGGTTAACTACCGAAATGGCAGAAAGTTCTTCATACTATGATATTTATAATTATATTGAGGAGCGATCATCTTTAAATATTAGAACGATCGCAAGTAAACAACAATTTGAGGTAAGTTACGAAGTTTCATCAGACTTAGAAAGTGCCAATATTGGAATTATTAAGGCGACAGATTTTGAGCAGCTAGTTCCATCGCAGCCAGAGGGTAGCTACTCAAAATTTTCTCCTAGTGAGAACGGGATTTTGCATTTTACAACCAAAGTAAATGCTTTTGATATTTGTGAGAAACAAAGTATCGAGGTTTTATTTTTATCAAACTGCCCTGTAGAGGTCACCGAAGACTTACCGTGTGCTACCACAGGAACATGCAAAAGTCCGTATGTAGCAGACTGGCAAGCATGTTTAGATATAAAATCTGTTCGAGTTGATTTAGCACCGCTACAAGCAGAGCTTGGCAAAAGAACAAGAGTAATAAAGAGGGTGTGGTAATGAGACACATAATTCTGGTAATAATATGTTTGTTAATGAGTCATCATCTGCCGGCGAACGAGTGTGGTGGTCTAGATGTCGTGACGGTTTTAGATAGCCTTTCGGATGTTGGGCAAATTTATAATTGTAAGATTGAGGTTGTAAGGTTGAGTACCTCACGGGAAGTCTCCGGCGTAGAAACACCGATGGTCTCATACTTAGTGTACGGAAAAGATGAGTTTAGATGTAAAACTACTAACCGAATTTGCCCTAAAGCAAACTTTGAAATTAGCATACCAGAAATATGCTTAAACAAAAAAACTGAATTGCCTCAGAACATTCAATTTTCAAGCGGATACAATATAGATGGCAAAAAGCTGCGTAATCATATTAAAATTATCAAGTCTGCAAAACAAATTCAGTTTTTAGCATTTGGACAAACAGACCTTGATAGTGCGAGCCGTATTAACTATGTACAATGCCAATTAAATATTTTTGGAGAATAGAATGATAGTAAGAAAATTTTTTGTTGTTTTAGGTTTGATTATATTAAACGCCTGCGGTGGCGGCAGCGGCGGTGGAAGTGGAGAGGGAGGCGGTCATGAAACGCCGCCAATCACAGAGCCGCTTGCTGAGGTATGCGTGTTTGACGGTATTTCTACAGTTCAAACGGCAAAATTTCTGAATGAACTCAATATGGCTTGGAGCACGTATGCAAATGCAAAGGGTTGTGCCTCTGAGGCTGATAGCTATATAGCATTTTCAGCTGAGTTTACGGTCTCTATAGCAAAGCTACAACATGCTAAAGTTATAGAAAAATCCTTAGCAAATAGGTCTATTGAAAAAGCAATCTTTGAGATTTTTGATTATCCAAATTGCCAAGTAAAAGATCTAAATAAAGAAGAAGTTAACAACCTTAAAAACTGTAAATGGAGAGAATAATGAAAAATGCTATTTTTGTAATGTTGGTACTTGTAGGCTGTGTGTCAGCCAAAGCTGCTAATGATGTAAGTACAGAGTTATATGTAAAAGACAAGCGTCAGGCACTAGATTTGAAACTACACAATAAATCCTCAAAAGAAATTTATTGTGAAAGCATAGATATAAATGTCAATTTGGTCGGAGATGAGTTTGGTGAAAGCATAGGAGAAATCACACTAATAGAGGGTCCTCTTTATTTTCAACCCAAAGAAGATATTTTTTTGAATGACTTAGGCTTTCAGCAAATAAGTGAGTTAAGAACACCAGATACAGTTGCAATTATCAGTAGCGCTAGAGTGTCATCAAAGACTTGCCATGAAGTGGATTTTGCAGATTACTGTAAATATGCAAAAAAAGGTGTAGAAGAGCAATATACGATAGACCGCCTAAAAAGGTTTGCCAAAACTGCTAGTTGCGATAGCGTTGAAAAAAATATTGGTGATAAATTAAAGCTAGACGGACAAAACATAGTAAGCTTAAAGCCTTTATCGTATTTAAAAAAATTAAAGCGTCTCAGCCTTAGAGAAAATCAGTTGCAAGATGTGTCTTTATTAGCAAGCTTGGTGTCATTAAATGAAATTGATGTAAGTGAAAACCCACTAAAAGAAATAGATACACTAGTACAACTTCCAAATATAAAAGTTGTAGCGGCTAATGATACATTGGTCTATTACAAAGGAATTGATTACAATACCTACTCATTAAAAAAAGTATATTTAAGACGAACTCCATACGAGGAACAAATATCTAAACCATAGTTTTAGTTATTGAGAAAAATAAACACCTACTAACTATGACTACCCACTCCAGCTCTTAGATTAAAGGAGTGGGTTTGAAGTCTACTGAATTAAGTAGAATTAAAAGATTTAGATACATAAGGAATCACACCTAGTGCCTCAAGCTCGTTTTGAATGATATAACTAAGCGCTACTCCTAAGCCATTATACCCCTCAACAATGCGAGTGAACGGACGCTGGTCCCAAAACTTCTTCTTCGCGGCAGATCCCTTATGCACCCGCTGAACATAACGAGCAATGAGTGCACTAATTGTTCTTATAAAATTTGTAATTTCTTTTTTATTTTTACCCTTAATAAACAGATGTAAGTACGTACCGGCATTCTTTTGCGAGAGTATAGTAACTTTAAACTTTTTACTCTGTAGGCGTAAGACAGTTTTAATTAATTTAACATTATTGGGTAGTAAAAAACTATGCCGACCTTTTGCGCGGCTAGATCTAAAAACCAAATGCATTGGTCTTTTGCATGAAAGTGGTCTTGCCACTTTTGCATGTGAACTCTTAAGAAGGCTTCCGCCAAAAAAAGAGTCTCTATATTTAATCTTCCCTAAAGTTTTCTTCACATAAAAATCGTAGGCAGTAAAAACCACACGAACAAGTCCTAACGCAGTTCGGTAGCGATATTATTTATAAACACAAAAAATGTGGATAAGGCCGTGTGTGCCTGTGGATAAGTAGGGTTTTATTGAGGTTTTAGACTATTTAGAACAAAGATTTTGTGTAAGCTCTAATGCAAGCTTGGCGTGAGTAGGTAAGATGGAACCTTCTGGGGCCGTGCTTAGATAGGCATTAACAATACTGCTATCAAGCGCCTCGCAATCAGTGATCTTATCTCGTTTTCTATCGACAAAATATGTAAAGATATTTCTAAAAGCATACTCGTAGTTGTTAAGCTGCTCGTAAATGGCAGTTTCTAATGAGAGCTTAGATTTTACAAACTGAACTTCTTTAGCGATAGACTTGTTTTTAGTGGCTAAGAGCTGGTTCTCCATTTCAAGAGACTCATTATATGTAGAATCAAGAAGTTTTAATTTAGCCTCAATTTCTTGGCGCAGAAACTTCCTTAAAGCAGCTAGAGTCTTAATTTTTTGTCCATTGTCTTTGGTAGACTTAATATTTTGAACTGTTTTTTCAAAATAAATACGTACATCATCGGGGCCTTTAATAGGACTCGATTGCGAAAAAGCAAATAGAGGAGCAATCACAATGTATAATACTAGTAATATTTTGTAGCGCATTGTAGTAGCTCTCCATCGTTGGTTCTTTTAGCAAGAACTTGCTGAGTAACACCGATAGCACCCATATAAGGAAATAGTCTTTGAACGGCTGCTTTAAAATCATTAAAAGCCAATTTATTAGGTGGCACTCGTGTTTTTTTGCCCTTAGAGTCGGTGATGGTAAGAATATTGTTTTTTTGAGAAACTAAGTGAGTAATAGCACCACCAGGTCCTCTTGGGCCGTACATAGCGAGAGTAAAATACTCTTTCATGCTTTGATAATCTTTATTTTCTTTATTGATACCGATTTTATGCAAAGCTTCGTCGGCAGACGGCTCATTGATTCCATCGTGGTTTTGATCTAAAAACCCGTCCTTGTAATACAAGTAAAGTCCTAGGCCATTAAGTATGCTTCTGTGCATTCCTTCTTCGAGAGATATAAATTGGCAGACATTGTTTTTTCCAGGCTCAAACAACCTCTGCTTGTATTGCGGGTATGATGCTATCTTACCTTTAAGTTTTTCTTTTGGTGTAATATCCAGTTCATACTCTTTTTCGTAGTCAAAAATTGGCTTATACTTTTCGCACAACTGTCTGTTAGGGCTATTAGCCATTAGCTGTGCAAGAAATTTTCTACCTGTAGCTCGTGATGAACCATTACCATTAAGGCCAAACATTTCATTTTGAGCGATCTCAACGGTTTGTCCTATACCATGTCCACCGCCGTATGAATAAAACGGGCGAAATGTAGACTCATTAGCAATTTTTGTAAACGTAAGTTGAGTATCAATCGTATTAAAAGGACCAGACAAACAATCAATAGCCTTGTTTAAGCTCCAACCAATATAGTCAGCTAACTTTTTATCAACGCATAGGTCTTTGGTTTCGCGTCTTGGGCTTTGCGCATCAGAGCATAAAACTTGAGTTTCATTTGCCGCTTTACCAGCAATCGCTTTTTCAATACAAGCCTGATCGATATTTTTACTAGATATTTGAAAAGGAGCTTTCGTAATAGCTCTTTCACAATCTCCGTTACATGTAACGCCGGCCTCAGTATTAAAAAGAGGACTTTCTTTTAACCACAACGCGATAAAATCTAATTTTTTTAACTCGTTTGGCAAGTCTTCAGAAATCATCTTGATGTTAGCTAGTTGTTCATTTTTTATGGCATTAATTTTATCGTACATACCCTTGATCGTTGCATCGGCCTGTCTATTAGTGTCTTGAAACTGTAAAAACAAATCAGAGTAATCTTTTGATAGTTGTGTTCGTGCCTTTTTATCAGCAAGAGCTACAAGCTCGGTATTACGACGGATTAATCGGCTTGCATTATCATCGATATCAGCGAGAGGTTTTTCTTTGCTAGCATCGATAGCAGAAAGGGTCTCTCCATGCTTCTTTTTATCGGCTTCGATCTTGGCATTGTTAGACTTAGACAGTTCTAAGTCAGACTTATCAAATTCTTCACGAGCTTTTTTTAAAAGCCCCTGAGTTTTATCATATTCTTTTTCGATCTCTGCCTGAACAATAGCCGATTGTTCGTCTTTAATACTTTTTGGCATAGCGGGTAACTTTGCGAGCTCTGCATCTAAAGCCGCTTTTTGTTTTGCATGCTCTTCTGCAAATGTTTTTTCTAGATCGCGCAACTCCTGCATTAAGTCCGGGCTAGTTGCATCAAGGCGCTTGGTTTGAATAATTTCTAACTGCTGAGCTCTCCAAGTATTAAACTCGGCAGTCATTGTACCAATAAGCTTTGCTTGCGCGGACAATCTTTCGGTTAGGGCCGTGTCGATAGAGCCAGTCTTAACTTTTACAAACTGTGCGTAGTCCTTTTCAATCTTGGCAACCCTAAGCTTATATTCAGCATTTAATTTTCTATGAGCCTCATCAGATTCACGAATGCTTGTATCAATAAAATTTTTATGCCTTTCGTTTTCAGCCAAAATTTCACTTTTAATTTTTTCATTAAGAGCATTGATAGAAGCAGTTCTTGTTGCCTCAATTGCCGCAGTTTTTTCCTCTTCGAGTCGACGAATTCTGTCTTGCCAGTTTTGATACTTTTTTGTGTTTCTGGCAGACAAGTTGGCTAGAGTGGACTCCTGAAACTTTTTAATCCGGCCATCATTAGCTTCTTTTTCTACAAGCTCTTTTTGCAACTTTACGAGCTCTTCATCTAAGTCTGCATTTTTATTTTTTAAATCATCGATCTCTTTTGGGATGCTTTGAACTCTAGCAATTTTTTTTTCTAAATCGCGGATATAGAAGTCGTTCTTGGGATTTCCTTTACCAATGCAAACAGGGAGCTCTTTTGAGTGAGCTCCAAATCCAAGTAGCATAATGCTGATGTAAAATAAAAAGGTAAATCTAAACATTGGCCTTTTATCATACCTTTATATTACATTGATACCGCTATCTTTGGTCGCTTGCTTGATGAACCACCCGTATTTGAAGATGCCTTTTTCTTGGCACCCCCAGAGTCTTTCTTAAGTGCAACCGCTAAAACCTCATCTATGTGTTTTACTGGTATAAAATTTAATTTCTTTTTGAATTCTTCTGGAATATCAGAAAGATCTTTTACGTTCGCAAAAGGTATAATTACATCTTTTACGCCGTATCTAAGTGCGGCCAAAGCCTTCTCTTTTAATCCACCAATTGGAAGAACGCGGCCTGTAAGAGTAAACTCACCAGTCATCGCAACATCAGCTCTAACAGGAGTATCTGTAATTAAGCTGATAATAGATGTCGCCATAGTGATTCCGGCAGATGGACCATCCTTAGGGATTGCTCCTGCTGGAATATGAACGTGAATTTCATAATTTTTAAACCACTCTTCACTAATATTTAATGCCTTAGCATTCGCGCGTGCATATGACATTGCTGCGTGAGCAGATTCTTTCATTACATCGCCAAGCTGACCAGTTAAAACTAATCCGCCTTTACCCTTCATCTTAACAGCTTCGATAAACAATACTTCACCGCCAACCGCTGTCCAAGCAAGACCGTTAACGATACCAACTAAATCTTCATGCATTTCTTCATCACGCATAAACTTAACTGGTCCAAGTAGTTTTTCAACAACCTCAGGAGTTACAACAACCTTATCTTTATTGCCAAGAACAAGTTCTTTTGCAACTTTTCTACATACACCACCAACTTCTCTCTCAAGATTACGAAGTCCAGACTCTCTTGTGTAACCTGTAATGATAGTGCGAATACCTTCGTCAGTGAAAGTGATATTGTCTTTAGTAATACCATTTGATTCCATTTGACGATCGATAATGTGTTTTTTTACAATATTTAATTTGTCTTCTTCTGTGTAACCAGAAAGTTGGATTAACTCCATACGATCTTTTAAGGCTTGCGGAATATTTTCGATTACGTTTGCCGTAGCGATAAACATGGCATTACTTAAATCGAAATCAACATTTAGGTAATTATCTCTAAATGTATTATTTTGTTCAGGATCAAGTACCTCAAGCATAGCAGCACTTGGATCACCTCTAAAGTCAGAACCTAATTTGTCAATTTCATCTAATACGATAACTGGATTGTTTGTTTTAACTGCCTTAAGAGCTTGAACTACTTTTCCTGGCATTGCACCAACATAGGTACGACGGTGACCACGAATTTCGGCTTCATCTTTTACACCACCTAATGAGATACGGTGATACGCTCTTCCCATCGCGCGGGCGATGCTCTTGCCTAATGAAGTTTTACCAACTCCCGGAGGGCCAGCAAAACATAAAATAGGGCCTCTTAAATCATTAGTTTTTAATTGTCTAACAGCTAAGAACTCAAGAATACGCTCTTTAATTTTATTTAATTCAAAATGATCTTCATCTAAAACTTTTTTTGCATGTACTAAATCTAAATTATCAACTGTCCCAGTGCTCCAAGGAAGATCTGCCATCCAATCAAGATATGTGCGGATCATTGATGCTTCAGAAGCATCTGGGTGCATTCTTTCTAGACGTTGTAATTGTTTTAAAGCTTCGGTCTCAACATCTGGAGCCATCTTTGCGCTTAAAATGCGCTCTCTTAACTCTTCAAACTCATCAGCCTTAGCTTCTCCCTCACCAAGTTCATTTTTAATGGCGCGAAGCTGTTCACGTAAAAAATATTCTCGTTGAGATTTTGTCATTTCATCTTTTGCAGTATTGCGGATGCGACTTTGCATTTGCATTACTTCAAGTTCACTTACCAAGTATTCGTTAACTAATAATAGTCTTTCTTTGGCATCAGACATTTCTAAAATGGTTTGCGCATCAGAAACCTTAAGACCAAGGTTAGATGCAACCAAGTCAGCAAATCTTGCTGGATCACTAACATCATCTAATATTAATAAAATGTCTGGAGTTAGCATTTTACCTAAAGAAATTAGTTTTTCTACCATCTCTTTAGTGTTTCTCATCATTGCTTCAATTTCTACAGTTAGAGTATTTGCTGGCTCATGAATTTTTTCAACTTGCACTACAAATGAGTCACCGGCACTCAAATAGTTAGTGATACGAGCTTTTGCTACACCTTGAACTAAGATCTTCACTCGTCCGTCAGCAAGCTTTCTCATTCTCATGATCATTGCGACAGTACCAGTAGTATAAATAGTCTCAGGAGTTGGATTTTCTTCATTGAATTCTTTTTGTGAAGCTAAGAAAATCATTCTGTTATTAGCAAGGGCTGTTTCTACTGCCTTGATAGATGATTCTCTTCCTACAAATAATGGTAAAATCATGTAGGGAAATACAACAAGATCTCTCACAGGAATCATCGGCAATGAAGATGGGATCTCAACGGTGTTTTCATTAAAGCTCATGCGCCCTCCAACAATCAGCGGCTTTTTATGTTCTAAAGCTATTTCGGATTGTGGTGGAAGGGCTTTACTTATTTTCTTGAGTCTTAGACTTGTTACTTAAAAACTAAACGAAGGCCGCTCTGACTAAGGTACTAAAACTAGCCTCGCGCATAACGTTTACTTATGTTTTCGCGCAGTTCTGCGCCCTCAATACTTAATCTTGTCCACGGGATGGCAAGCAGTCTTTCGATCTCTATTGGTTCACCAGTCTCTTCGCAGAAACCGTAAGTTCCCTCTATAATTCTGTGTAGAGCGAGATCAATTTCGTAGATTTGCATTCTGATGCGTTCGTTTAATTCTACAGTTCTTACTTCGTTAATGCATCGTATGCTTTGATCAGCTTCATCGCCTCCCGAATCAGGCTGTGTGATCTCAGCTGCTGTTGAACGACGAAGTGATAATAAGTCTTCTTTTGCACTTAAGAGTTTTGACTTACATTTTTCAATCACGTCTTTATTTGGCATCTGGTCCCCCTGACCTAGGCTCAAGGCCCAAGGTTCAAGAGTATGACAGTCAGAAGCTAAAAAGGGTTAAATTATAGTCATGAAATATTATGCTTAGTGCTATAAGTGATGCTTATATTACTCCAAGCTAATGATTTTTCCAGCCTTTACAGTAAGAGCCGTTACAGGTTTTAAAATTTCCCTATCCTTAGACATAGTTAGGGGCCCTGAAACACCAGGAAAGTTATTAATATCCTTAAGCGCAGACTGAAGGGACGAGCGACTACGTACACCTCGTTCTATAAGAGATCGCAGGATTTTGGCTACTTCATAAGATTGAGTAACGATAGGGTCTGGCTTATCACCAAAAATTTTCTGGTAGGACTCTTCAAACTTTTGTTTTTCAACAGAGCTTTCTGATGCTGTATAAGTGTCGACAAAAATTGTTTGTTCGCCGTATTTTCCTACGCGATTTAAAAACGAGGACGTGTTCCAAAGGTTGGTTCCCAGCATTGTTAGGCCTTTAACATCATTAAACTCGAGCATAGGCGCGATCTGTCCCAAGGCTTTAGTGTTATCTGGGATAAACAAAGCATCAAAATCAACTACTGGAGGTAGTAAGTCATCGGGGCTATTACGAGCATTTTTGTTTTTTTCTTTCCACTGCTTTAATCGAATACTGTACTCATCTCTTCTGTCTTCAACATAATAAGAGCCAACCAAACGTTGTATCACAGCACGAAAGTCTGTTTCTCCAGAAGCATATGGCTGGGCAGCGGTGATTTGCCCACCTCTAGATAAAACTTCGTCCCAAAAAATATTGGCAAACTCAGTACCATAAGGATCGTTTGGAAAAATAATTGCAAA